>CAZLDF010000001.1:0-3377 GCA_964558095.1 uncultured Isosphaeraceae bacterium
ACACCTTGTCAGTGAACTGCCGCGCCAATGAGACTGTTTCATCCGTGCTGCCGCTGTCCACGACGATGATCTCGTCCGCCCAGGCGACCGATTCGAGGCACGGCCGCAGACGGTGCGCTTCGTTGCGGGTGATGATGATGACGCTGAGCGTTGGTGAGGACATGCGCTTTGGAAGAAGCGAATCCCGTTGCCGAGCTTCATCGATTCTTCGGCCGATGAGGCCGAAGAATCGATCACAGGCGGGGCGCCAGTGCCACTGCCCTGCGCCGTTCGGTCAGTCCTTGCTCGCCGCCATTTCGCCGTAGCGCTTGTCGAGCATGAGCAGAGCGGAGGGATTGTCGCCGATGGTGTCGAAGAGCGCCAAAGCCTCTTCGCACCACTGTTCTTCCTCGACCTGTTCGTCGATGAACCAATGGAGCATGGTCTGCGTGGCGTAGTCATCGTGCTGGCTCGCCAGCTTATAAAGCGCGTGAATGCTCTTCGTGTTGTCCTGTTCTCGCTGATAGGCGGCGGCGAAGACGTCGCGCGGTCCTTTGAACTCTTTGTTCGGCACGGGCAGCGCGCCGATCACCGCGCGGCCGCCGCGAGCGAAGATGTGATCGAAGATGCGCATCGCGTGCTCGCGCTCCTCTTCGGACTGCGCTCGCATGTACTTCGCGAAGCCGCGCAGGTTCTTCCACTCGAACCAAGCCGCCATCGCCAGGTATTCCTGCGACGCGGTCTGCTCCTGATTGAGCTGCCTGGTGAGGGCCGCTTCGATCTCGTTCTTCAGCACGCGTGTTCTCCGTGGCAGGGCCGGTTCAGCCGGAATCGGCGGCGGCGCTGGCGCCGGCCGGCAGCGCATCGCGCGACTCGTCCGCCTCGTCGTCCTCCTCCGACGTCGGCGGCGCGGTGAAGGCGAAGTCGTGCCGCTTGGCCAACTCCTCGAATGTGAACGCCGCGAGCAACTGCCGATCTTCCGTCAACGGCAATTCCTCGGAAATGATCATCTCCTGCAGCCCTTGCGCTACCCCGCCGGCGAGCTGCGAATACGTCTGCTCCGACACCGGCAGCAACTCCGCCAAGCGCACGACCAGCACTGCGAGGCCCTTCTCCGACGACACAACGGTGATGCGATCGCCTTCCGGCAGGCCGGAGACGATGGTGCCATCCGAAAACCGCTCCGCATACTCCAGAATCTTCTTCACCGTCTCGTCGTCGTTGCCGATCACCGGCAGCCTCGTCGGCAGCGAACGAATGCCGAAGCCCTGCTGCGCGAGCTGCAGCAGCAGGTTGGGGTCGGTCAGCGTCACGGTCGTCAGCCGCTGCACGGCGGTCTCGTGCTCGATCGCCACCGCCAGCAGTCCCTGCTCCTCGGCCAGCTTCTCGATGTCAGCCTGGGCGGCGAGCAGTTGCTCGTAAGCCTTGATCAATCGCAGATCGCGCACGAGCTGGTCGCGGATTTCGCTCACGTTCTTCGGCTCGCGCGCGGGATCGACATCAGTGATGCGGAACACATACACCGCGCCGTCCTTGCCTGCCAGTTCGCGCAGCGGCAATACCGCGACGCCCCGCTGCACCTTCGGATGCGCCGGGTGCTCCGTCAGCTCGCGCGTCGATTCGACCAGCGCTCGAAACCGCACGGGCGAGCCATATTCATCCGTCGCCGCGGTCCCGATTCCTTCCAAAGCATCCAGGGCGAGTCCGTCCAGCCATTCGCTCGGCGCCCGATAGGTGGGCGTGGCGATGCCGAAGCGATCCTGAATCGACTGCGCCAGGCTCAGGAAGTCCAGGCGCTTGCTCGCCCAGTCGTCGGGCAGGGCGTAATAACCCTCTTCCTCGGTGAGATGCGCAAGCTGCCGCGCGCGAAGCTGGCCGTGCGCGAATTTCGCGATGTCGTCGAGCATCTGCTCGGTCAAACTGTTCAGCAAATCTTCCTTCACCGCCTCCGGCACGGCCGTGGCGGCTGCGTCGAACGCCGGCAGACCGTTCGTCCCGTTCAGTCGTTGCCAGTGCTTGATCTGCTCGATGCGGTTGAAGCGATCGCCGGTGCGCACCACTTCGCGGACGATTTCCACCGGCACGCTGAGCCACTCGACCTGCACGCGGTTGGGCAGCATGTAGCCCATGCCCATCGCGCCCTCGCCGGGGCGGACGCTCTTGAATTTGGCGAACTGTTCCTGCAGTTCGTCCTCGGTGGGTTCGTAATCGATGGATTCGGCGTCGGCCTTGATGACGACTATCTCGGCGCGCACGCCGCGCATGCGCTTGTTGGCGAAGTGTCGCAAGCGGCGGTCGGAAAGCTTGGACGCCGACAGATAGCCGCGCACCAGCGTCGCCACGCCGTTCGCCCTGGCCATGGTTTCGGCGACGAAAAGCTCGGATCGGCCGGTCAGCCGCGCCATGTTGGCAACGTCCTGCGGATCGCCCGCGGTCACCACGCCGCCGATCGCCCCGGCCTGCTCGGCTTCGAGCGTCAGCAGGTACCAGTGCTCGGGGTCATCGACGGGGCCGATATACGGCAGGCTCAGGCCCACGTCGCGCAGCAGGCTGACTTCTTCCTGGATGCGGGCCCAGTCGCGCCGGGAGACTTCCTCGCCGCGAACAGTCGCGATCGTCGCGCCGCCCGCGCCGGCCGACTCGAACAGGCTCTGAATCGCCTGCCCGCCGAGGAACACGATCAACAGCAGCGTGCCGCCGACCGCGAGAATCCACTTGTTGTATTTGCGAAGGAACTTGAACATGGTTCAGCGTCTCAGATTCCCGGAGAATCGCGCAGTCTATCGCGCCCGGCGACCCGCGACCAATCGAACCATCCATCGGCGCGTTTCGCGAGGGTCCGAAGTTTCGCGAGGGGGCTCGCCCCCCTGCGCAGTCGCAGCAGCCCTGCACGTTCGGCCCTCACCCCTGACCCCTCTTCCAAGGGAAGAGGGAAACGGGAGCGGGTTACCGATAGAACTCGATGATCAGGTTCGTGTTGACTTCGAAGGGAATCTGATCGTGGGTGGGCGGCGCGAGGATCTTCGCTGCAAGCTCAGCGGGGTTGACCTCGATCCAGCCGGGGACGACGTGCCCCGCCATGGATTCCATGTTCTCGCGCGCGACCTTGTGAATGCCTTCTCGCAGCGTGATCGTGTCGCCCGGCTTGACCGGCGCGCTGGGCCGATCGACCTTCCTGCCGTTGATCAACACGTGGCCGTGGGTGACCATCTGGCGCGACGCCCAGATGGTTCGCGTGAAGCCCGCGCGACGGATGACGTTGTCGATGCGCTGATTGCGTTGGGAATATCCGGAGTAGTCTGCATCGTCACGCTGACGCTGTTCGGGACAATCAGTGTTCAGACCCCCCTCGACGAGACGATTGGAAAGGTCGTCATCCAGATGGTGCCTGCATCGAT
>CAZLDF010000002.1:0-2542 GCA_964558095.1 uncultured Isosphaeraceae bacterium
CCCCCGGCCTCCAGCACGGGCGAGGATGGCGTCGCCCATCGATTCAATCCAGACGCCCTTGGTCGCATCGAGCGAATAGCCGTGGGTGATGACGGTGGTGACGCCGAGGGCGTGGGCGGGCGTCGCGGAGCAGACGATCGCTGCCCCGGCAATTATCGCGGCGGCGGCGAGCGGCATGCCGCGCCGCCGCATCGTCGGGCGGGGGCCGCCGTGCCTGCGGGAAGTCAATCGCATCGTCCTTCGCCTCCGTGTGGTTGGTGCCGACGGCGCCGGGGGGCGCGCCAAATTCGATTCTACTTGATCTCAGCGGCGAACCAGCACGAATTCTTACCCCGGGGCGGAAGTTCGCCCCCTCGGCGGCCGCGACGGGCAGCGGTCGCTCTCGCCCCCCTTTCATCGCTACCCTAAGTTCGAGAATCGCACGGTAATCCAATCCAACGGCCTTGGATCCGGACCTTCGCCCCCCGCGAGGACTCAGGTCCGGCGTGCTCCGACTCAACATCACCCGATCACCCCTTCATCGCTCTCCCCGTGCACCGCCAGCAATTCGAACAACTCGCGCTTGAGCACCTCGATGCGCTCTACCGCATGGCGATGCAGCTCGCGCGGCGGCCGGACGACGCCGCCGACCTCGTCCAGGAAACCTTCGTCAAGGCCCTTCGGGCCGCGCCGGGATATGAGGAAAGAGGCGGCGGCATTCGGCCGTGGCTCTTCAAAATCCTGCACAACGTCTTCTACAGCTCACTCGACCGCGCCAAGCGCCGGCCGGTGCCCGTCGAAGACCTGCCCAATGCCCAGTCGAGCGAAACCGCCCCCGGCGAGGCCCCGCCCGCGTGGGACCTTGCCTCGCTTGACTGGGAGCACGTCGATGGCCGGCTGAAGGCCGCGATCGACAAACTCCGCCCGGAGTATGCGTCCGTGCTGTTGTTATGGGGCGTAGAGGGGATGAAGTACCGCGAGATCGCCGACATCCAGGACATCCCCCTGGGCACGGTGATGAGCCGGCTGCACCGCGCCCGCAGCATTCTGGCCGAGCAACTGGCGGATTTCGCCGAAGAATTCGGCGTTGAAGGCGGTTATGAGAGTGGATGAGCAGCTTCGCAGGGGCACGAGGCCCCTCGCGAAACAGGGGCACAACGCCCCTCGCGAAACGCGAAGGTGCAATCTGACCTCCAACCTCTGACCTCTGACCTCTGACCCCGCGACTCCAGACTCCTTCCCCATGCTTTCACCCGAAACAATCCGGCTCTACGCCGATGGCGAACTGACCGGCCCGGATCTGGCTGCCTTCGAGAGCGAGCTTGCCGCGGACAACCGGCTGCGCGCGTGCGTCGAGTTCGAGCGGTCGCTGCGCCGGCGCGTCGGCGAAATGATGTCCAGCGCTGCGGCGCCGGCCGAACTCGTCGCAAGCGTCCGCGAAGCCATCGCGGCCTCGGCGCCGTTGGAATCGTCTTCGACATCGACATCGACATCGCAGCCGCGGTCAACATCACCCGCTTCGGTTTCGCCGGCGCCCTCGCCCTCGCCGCTGCGTCGCCTCTTCGCCGGGCCGACGCGGGTCAACGTCTTCGCCGTCGCCGCGTGCCTGGCGCTTGTCAGCGTCGCGGTGCTCTACGGCATATTCGGGCGCACGATCGACGAGCACGGCCACCTGGTCAGCGACGACGCGGTGCAGCAGCTTGTCGTCGATTCCGCGGCCGAGTCCTCGCGCCTGCACGGCAGCTGCGCCGCCAGCCGCAAGAACCGCGAGGAGCGGCTGGTCTGGAAAACCGAAGCCGAGGCGCGTGATGGATTGACCGACCTGCTCGACGTCCAAACCGATCAACTGCAATTCTTCGACCTGTCGGAGCTTGGCTTCGAGTTCTACGGCTGCGGCCGGTGCCAAATGCCCGGCGACCGGCCGGCGGCACAGATCGCCTACGTGCGCTCGCCGACGGAATCGACGTCCGGCGTGATGGTCAGCTTCTTCATCGTGCCTAACGACGGCCAGTACGACGCCGCGATGAACGCCGCGATGCGGCGAGGCCAGTGGTACCGCTGCGACGACGTCGCCCGCAACCGCCGCTGCCATCACAAGGTCCTGCGCACCATCGACGACCGCTTCGTCTATTTCCTCGTCTGCTGCGACGACGACATGCTCAACGAGTTGAGCGCGGTCGTCACGCAGCAGATGGAAGGCGAGTAACGACGAAACCGCCTCAATGCCCCCCTCTCCCCCTGCGGGGGGACTGGGAGCGAGTTGGGGTGAGGGTGATTCATCGAGGCGTTGGCGGTGCGTGAGCCGAGATTCCGCTTTCGCCGAAGCTGAATGCGTGGTATAGTGTGGGCCAGAGAAGATCGAGAGAGGCCACGACATGTCAATGCTCACTGCCGGTTTGCACGGATCAGAACCGCGTTCCTCATCGCGCAGGCGTCGATGGGCTGTCATTCTGGGCTGTCTGGCGGCGCTGGGTGCCTTCGGCGCGCTTCCGAGGTCCGCTGAGGCGACGTTGTACGAGTTCACGTTCGAGGGGACGCTGGAGCAGGTCGATGGCACGCCCAT
>CAZLDF010000003.1:0-4886 GCA_964558095.1 uncultured Isosphaeraceae bacterium
GAAGGTCCGGGTCGATTTGGTGATTTGGTGACTTGGTGATTTGGTGATTTGGTGATTTGGTGATTTGAGACTGTTCCCCCCACCCGATCCACTTCTCCGTGTCTCCGTGTCTCCGTGGTTGAGAGTCTCGTACTCATCAACCGGCGGCTCGCGATGCCGCATCTTCGTCATCGAGCCGCGCGACACTCGCGATCGCCCGCACCATCGCGGCCTCGTCGATCTCGTGCACCTCCGTCGGCCGGCCGATGCCGCGCAGCAGCGGAATCGTCAGTCGCCCGCCCAGGTGCTCGCGGAATTCCTGCAATCCCGTAAGAAGCACATCGACGTCTTTCAGCGCCGGATGTGACAGTTCAAACCCGAGGTCGCGCAAGCAGCCGATGATGCGTTGCGCCGCGCGCGCGTCGAGCAGCCCGATTTCAACCGAATAGAGCAGGTCGATCGCCAATCCGATTGCGACGGCCTCGCCGTGACGCAGCTCGAAGCCGGTCATCTGCTCAAGCTTGTGCGCCGCCCAGTGGCCGAAGTCGAGCGGGCGCGCCAGCGTCAGCTCGAACGGGTCCCCGCCGCGCACGATGTGATCGAGGTGCAGTTCCGCGGATCGGCGGATGATCGGCGCCGCGGCGGAGAGATCGCGCCGCGTCAGTCGAGGCGCCCGCCGCTCGATCAACTCATAGAAGCCCGCGTCCTTGAGCAACGCGACCTTTACTGCCTCGCTGAATCCGCTGCGCCAATCGCGATCGGAGAGCGTCGCAAGAAAGTCGATGTCGTTGATGACGGCCCAGGGAACGCTGAACGTGCCGAGGAAGTTCTTCTTGTTGAACGCGTTTATGCCGCACTTGACGCCGACGCCCGAATCATCCTGCGCCAGCGTCGTGGTGGGTAAGCGCACGAGCCGCACGCCGCGATGGGCGATCGCAGCGGCGAATCCGACCGCGTCAAGGACCGCGCCGCCCCCGATGACCACGACATACGAATGGCGGCAGATCCCGAACTCGTGAATCGCCTCGAGCACCCGCTGATAAACGCCGTAATCGTTCTTTGCCTGCTCCCCGCCGGGAACGATCATCGGGCCGGTCATCAGCTCCAGCGCTTCGTTGTGATGATCGAAGTACTTCTGCGTGCGCTCGATGACGCGGTTGCCCGCATCGACGAGGCCTTGATCGATGCAGACAATGGCGCGTGCTCGCTCGCGAAGGGTGTCACGGTCCATCGCATCGCGCAGCGTGGGATTGCGCGGATTCAGGACGTCCTGCGAGAACCGCAGTCGATGCGAAAAGTCAACCGCGACCGGCGCATCGATCACATCGCCGCCCCAGGGCGACTGCACCAAACCATCGTGCTGGCGGTTCGACGGGGACAGCGGAATCTCCTGCGGCGAACTCTCAGGCGGCATTCTGTCTTCGCGGAATTCTGCAATGCGGTTGCGTTCCGGCGGCGCCGTGGTCACTCCGCGGAGACGGGCGTGCCCTGTGTAACCGGCGGGCGGCCGACGGAATAATAGGCGAATCCCGCCCGCGCCAGCATGCCCCGGCGATAGATGTTCCGGCCGTCGAAGACCACCGGCTCCTTCAACCGCTTCTTCATCTGCGCGAAGTCGGGATTGCGGAATTCGCTCCACTCCGTGCAGATGATGAGGCCGTCGCAACCGTCGAGCGCTTCGTACATGTCGTCGAACGTCTTCACCTGGGGCAGGAGCTTGTTGAGGTTCGCCGCGGCGATGCGGTCATATGCGTGCGCGCCGGCGCCGCTTTCGAGAGCGAAGTTCATCAGCGACACGGAAGGCGCTTCGCGGATGTCGTCGGTTTCGGGCTTGAAGGCGACGCCCCAGAACGCGAGCGACCGCCCCGCGACGCTGCCGCCGAAGTGGCGCACCACTTTGTCCCAGAAAAGCTGGCGCTGCCGCTCGTTCACTTCGTGCACGGCCCGATTGAGCTGGCACTCGAAGCCCGCCTGCATGCCCATCCCGATGACGGCCTGGGTGTCCTTGGGGAAGCACGATCCGCCATAGCCGAGGCCCGGATACAGAAACGCACGGCCGATGCGATGATCGGCGCACATGCCTTCGCGCACGCGCTTGACGTCCGCGCCGTAGCACTCGCACAAATTCGCGATTTCGTTGATGAAGCTGATCTTGCAGGCCAGCATCGCGTTGGAGGCGTATTTGACCATTTCCGACGAGCGGATGTCCATCACGAAAATCGGGTTGCCCTGCATGACGAACGCCGCGTAAAGATCGCGCAGGATTTCGCCGGCGCGCTCGTCTTCCACGCCGCAAATCACGCGGTCGGGCTTGAGAAAGTCGTTGATCGCGGCGCCCTCTTTCAGGAACTCGGGGTTGTTGGCGATCATGAACGGCGCATCGGTTCGCTCGCGAATGCGGTCGCGCACCGCGTCGGTCGTTCCGACGGGCACGGTCGATTTGACGACGACGACCTTGGGCCGCTGCTTGGGGCCGAGCTTGTCGATCGCGTCGCCGATGTCGTCGGCGACGGCGAGGACATAGCTCAGGTCCGCCGAGCCGTCCGGTTGCGGCGGCGTCCCGACGCAAATGAAAATCACCTCCGCCTCGCGATAGGCCAGGTCCTTGTCGGTCGTGAAGTACATCCGCCCCGCTTCGGTGTTGCGCGTGACCATCGCCTCCAGCCCCGGCTCATAAATTGGCGAAGCGCCGCGCTTGAGCTTGTCGATCTTGTGCGCGTCGATGTCGAGGCACGTCACTTCGTTGCCCATGCTCGCGAAGCACGCGCCCGTGACCAGCCCGACGTATCCCGTTCCAACGAGTGTGAGTTTCATCCGCTGTTGTCTTCCGTGATGAACAGTGCGTCACGATGTCGTCACAAGCCGCTTGCGGCTTCGCATGCGGCGTTCGCCGATCCTATCGGGCGGAACCCATCCTTCCAGTTCCAGCAGCGTCCGCTTTCGCGCGAGCGCTTCGCTCGAACCGTCGCACGACCCGGCGAACCCGTGCAGATCGCCGCCGGCGGCGATGACGCGATGACAAGGTACGATAACCGGCAGGGGATTGTTGCGCATCGCCTGACCCGCGGCGCGCGACGCTGACACCGTGCTTCCTGCCATCTCCGCAAGCTGCGCATAGCTTCGCGTCTGGCCGCGCGGAATGCGCCGGCAGGCCCGCCAGCACTTCTCGAAGAACGGCGGACCCGATGGCGTCGCCGCCATGTCGTCACGATCGAACCTGACAGCCTCGCCCGCGAAATACCGTTCAATCAAGTCGCTCAACCGCGGCGCGAACGATCGATCGCGCTCTGCCTCCGACAGCACAGCGCGATCGCGGCGCTCAACCAGCCAGCCGGTGCGAAGGTCGCCATCAGCGGTCTGGCCAAGGAAGAACTCGCCGGTCGGCGTGGCGAAGGTTCGATAGACGACGATGTTCGTTGACGACGTGGACATGGATCACCTCCTCCCGTCAAGCGGCCGCGCCCACCCGCTCCGGAGCGCAGATGGTGGCGGAAACGACCCTACTGTAGCCGCCGCGAACGTGGCGGTGGAGTGCAGCCACGCGGTCGCGAGAGAACGCGCGGAACGCGGCGCGGGGAACCGAGATCGCTGCTGCGAAGCGAAAGAGTGGCGCCTTCAAGAGTTGCCGGTCAGCGCGGGAACGCGAGTCCCTCGCCCCTCGCGGAGCCGGAAGCTGCGCCGTTCGGCCGCTACGGTCAGACGAGGCCGGTGGTGAGGCTTCCGACCCAATCGGGTACACTGCTGGGATGGTTCGCGCGCCGCTGATTGTTGTTGCTGGGGCCGTGGCGATGCTCCTGGCCGGGCAGGCGGGCGGGCAGCCTCAGGGCCAGCCCGCGGCGGTCGAGGCGAGCGTCCGGGCCGTCAGGCAGGCGACGGTTTCACAGCGCGACGGCAGCCACCTGTCGATGCTGCTCTCGCTGCGACAATTGGCTGACCCTTCGCTGCAGCCCTTGCTCGCCAAGCTGGTGCACCATCGCGAATGGCAAGTGCAAGTGCACGCCGTGCTGGGGCTGGCTGAAATAAGCGACGAGCAGCACATCGACCCCTGGCTGGTGAAGCAGATCGACCCTCGTGGGCAGGAGGCTGTGATCGCAGCGGCGCTCGACGCCAAGCTGCTCAAGCCCGCGCAGGCCCGCCAATTGCTCGCGTGGGAAAACCTCGAGCCGATGGCGCGGCTGCTGCTGATGGCGGAGCAGCTCACGGACGAACCGGCAGCGATCGATCGAGAAGCGCTACAGAGCCTGGCTGAGCATCCCGACCTGCAGGTCGCGGCTTTCGCAAGCTGCGTCGCGGGGCAGATCGGCGAGAAGGCGGCGTTCAGCGGCTTGCTTCAGCGGCTGTCGCTGCAGGAGCAGCGCCAGCGCGACCAGCTTCTTCAATACACCTTCGAAGTGATTCGGCGATACGAACTGCCGCAAGGCGCTGCGTGGATCGAGGAGGTCCTCAACAGCGATGGCGACTTGTCGGAAGAAACCGCGCACCGCGGCGTGTTCGCGGTGCTGGCGTGCGACGCGAAGGCCGGGCTCGTGCTTTGGGATGCCTACGCGAACCGCACCGACCGCTACGCGTGGCGCCTGCGCTATGGCATGATTCTGCTGGCGAGTTACAGGAATGTGCCGGCGGCGGCGTTCGATCGCGTGGCCGGCGAAGAGGACGTGCTCGGGGCCATTCGTCGCGCGGGAAAGGCCCTGTCCGGGGGGGGGGAAGATCGAGCGGCGGCGCTGATCGCGCTGCTGGACCTGAACAACGCGATGGCCAACGAATGGGCCATGACCGCGCTGGATGAAATGGACAAGACGGTTTCGGCGCCGGTGTACGCGCATCTGGTCCGCCGACTGGATGCTCGCGAAGGGGAATTCGAGGCCGATCGCGTCCAGCTCGCCGTGCGCGCCGCCTCGGCGCTCTAC
>CAZLDF010000004.1:0-6654 GCA_964558095.1 uncultured Isosphaeraceae bacterium
TTGCTGCCAAAATATATTGGTCGGTCCAAGGTACCCCGAAGCCACCCGTTCCTCCAATGCGCGCCGACTACGCCCCGCATTCGATCGTGGGAAAAGTGGATTCGCGAGCAAGATCGTGAACGCGCCGACGCATTTCGGCACTACACTGTAGCTATGAGCCGCTTTCTCAATGGCGCGGCCGGGGTGCTTCCGCGCAAGCGCAATGCAATTCTGGTTGTTGGACGTAGCTCATGGAATGGGATCGAGATTCCAACGAGCCAATTGTTCACTGAACTTGCCAATTCGCATTTTGAGCTTGTCGAACATGCCTGGTATCCCATCAAGAACCGCTATATGTCCTATGAGCGCCGCAACGGTGCGGACATCAATCGAGAACATGTCCTCGTCTACAGGCGGAGGTAAACGTGAGTTCACCCAACATCCCAGCGCCAAGCTTGCCGCCAGGTTTATTGGCGGAAGAAGTGGACCTCCTAGTCGCGACTGATCTAGCGAGCACGTCGCAGGTTGAATTGTCGAACGAACTGGTCGGGCTTCTGTCGACGCAGCTGTACCGAACGCCTCTTAAGGCGATTGAAGAGCTCGTGGTGAACTCATACGATGCAGATGCGAACGATTGCTGTCTTGCGGTTCCCAGCCCGAGCGAAGTTGCAGCGAATCCCGCCGCCGCCTTCGTGGCGGTGTGGGACGATGGCAAGGGGATGGACGCCGAAGGTCTGGTGACTCTGTGGTCAATTGGAACCAGTCCGAAGACCACCGTTGAGTACCAGAAGAAGTTTAGGCGCAAGCAGATTGGGAAGTTCGGAATCGGGAAATTAGCTACTCACGCAATCGCCCAGCGAATCACCTACTTGTCACGGGCCTCGAAGGAGGTCCATGCGGTCACCATAAACTATCGGGACTTTTCCGCCGGCAGGTCTGGGAGCGGTTTTCCGGTCCTGGTACAGATCGCACGAGTGACCGATTGGCCAGCGTTTCAGGCGACATCGCGCTGCGCGTCAGCGATCAATGCATTGGGTCTCACAACCTCAGATGAGCGTTGGTCCGGGTCGTGGACGCTGGTAATACTCGAAGAGCTAAAGCCCAAGGCGCAGGACATTAAATTGGGGCGACTGAAATGGGTTCTTCGTACTGCAATGCCGTTGCAACCGGGCTTCCGACTGGTTCTCAATGGGGAGGAGGTAACAAGCGCCAAAGACGACTTCAGCCGACGCGTCGAATTCCGAGCGCACGAACTTCCGAAGGAGCGTCTGGATAATCTCCGTCTCGAAACCGGCAACGATTGGAGGGTCAAGGACGACGCGCTGATTTGCGAGCAGCTTCCTAACGGCTTGCGCGGGGTTGCGACGGTGTTCGATCGTTCCTTGGTCTTTGGAAAGAGCGACGACATACTGCGGAGTCACGGTTTCTTTGTGCGTACACGAGATCGGCTCATCAACGAGGACGATCCGCTCTTCGGTCTTACGTCGCCGCGGTCCTACAAGACATTCAACCGTTTTCGGGCCGATGTCACCGCTGATGACCTTCATGCAGTGCTCTTGTCATCGCGCGAGGAGGTTGAATCGTCGCCTCAAAAGAAGGCCGTTGAAGGATTGCTAGGTGCCATCTTCAACGAAGCGCGAAAGCGATACGAGGATTCGTTGGAGGCTCTATTTAGGGATGAAGAACCGAAGCGAGAACACGAGAGGCAATTCGTAGCACCAAGGTTGGTCGAACGTCCGCTAGCAGATGTACTATCGTCTGACGCAACGAGAAGGGCAGGTGCTGACGCTGACGAGCACTGGTTCTATCTGAAGACGAACGGAAGTGTCGACCTGAGTTCCGTCCTCGACCGTCTCTATTCGGGACGGCGAGAACCCTACCGCTACCAATATGAGAAAAAGGGCGGGTCCGGGAGAATGGTGGAGTTCGATCCATCGACCGCCACATTTACTTTGAATGAGCAACACGACTTTGTGCTTGCGCACAAGGACGAGCCAGCGGCGCGCAGACTCTTGCACGACATCGTGACGGCGGAGACACTTCTTGAAGTATACTTGCGAGAGTCTGGCGTCATCCCCGAGTTAGTAGGGGAAGTGCTGGAGCAGAGAGACCGACTTCTCCGTGGACTTACTCAAGACCATCTATTCTCGTTCGCCGCCATTGCTGCAAGCTTGCGTGATGCCGTTGCGAGTAAGCATGATCTGGAGATCGCCTTGGTGCGCGCTGCGCGCGCGGTCGGCTTTGTCGCCAAGCACATTTCAAAGTCTGGGGAACCTGACGGGCTCGCAAGACTCATGAGTCATCCCGACGGGGAGTCCACGATCACGCTGGAGGCCAAGTCCTCCGAGGATACTCCGAGCGTCAAGGACATTGATTTCGCTGCCCTTGCCGAGCACGTTCGCAGATACAATTGCGTCGGCTGTTTGCTGTTAGCGCCCAAATACCCAAACTTGAATAGCGACGACAGCGCCACTGCGAATCGCGCGAGGGCTGAGCGGATTTCTTGCTGGGCAGTGCAAGACTTCGCAAGAGTAATTGAGCAAGCTGACGCTCGGCACATTACGGCTCAACAGATACTGGAAATTGTTGTGGCGGTGTTTGCCCCAGGAGACGTCCACGACGCCGTCGAAAGGCTCCTTTCTGAGCCGCGTTGGGCCCAGACAGCCCTGCATGTGGAGGTCCTGCAAGCACTCAAGCGCCTCCAGAATCGCTTGCCGGACCGACCGAGATCGATCGAAATGATCGCGACCGAGGTGTCGCGGTGCGCCGGGTTCGAATCTGTTCAAGTAGCCGAAATCCGGCAGGCTGTGCAACGGATGGAAGCCGCCAGCAAGGGCGGAATCCTGCTCATGGGCAAAGACAGCGAAACGATCCGGACAAACATCGCGCTGGAGGAGTTAGCCAACCGGCTTGGCGACGCCCTTCCAGCAGACAGCAGCATGCCCCGTGGGCGCGGAGGCTTCTTGGCCGCCAACCAAGGCGAGGAGCATTCCGCCGACTGATTCTACCTCCGACAGGGCAGGCCCCACTTGGCGCCTCCGCAAGAGTCAGCGATCAGCGATCACAAGCACATCCGCGACGAGAGCCACTCCTCATCGCGCTCACTCACTCCCCAATCCGAATCCCGCTCGCCTCGGCCGTCAGCTTCGTCAACCGCTCCGCGCCCTTGCCGTCCTTCGTGTAGGCCTTGAACAGCATGAGGTCGCACTGCCCGTCGGGGATGTCCACGCTGTAGGGCTGGTCCATTTGCTTGCCATCGAACTTCATCGTCAACTGGCCCGCCGTGGCGGGCACCCGCTCGCGGCTCGTAGGCCCTCCCCACGGGAGAGGGGAAGAAGCGCGCACAAACGTGACGCTCCCGCCGCGGCGCGGTGGACCGCACGCTGTCTGGCGACATCGATAAGAAGTCAGAGGTCAGAGGTCAGAGGTCAGAAGTCAGAGGTCGGAGGTCGGAGGTCCGGACTCAGCGACGAGCCTCCGCCATCGCAAGCGCGCTCTTTGACAACCCAATATGCGTTCCCTCCGTGTCTCAGTGACTCCGTGGTGAGCATGGAGAAACGCCCAAACGTCAAAACATCCAAGTGTCCAAATGTCCAAATGTCCAAATTGAAGGCGTCGCCAGATCACCCAATCACCAGATCACCCAATCACCAAATCACCCATTCCCTCCGTGTCCCTCTGTGTCCTCTGTGCCTCCGTGGTGAATCTTCGTTTTGTCAAGCGCAAACCGCGACAAATCCGCGAACAAAATGCGAAACGTCACATTTGTGCGAAACTAAACCCCCCCCCGCGAAAGCAGATTTGCGCACAAACGTGACGCTGGTTGGAGAAATCTCTTGACAGGCGGCGTTCATGGTCCGCCGGTGCCGCCGGGCGGGGGAGTCGGCGGGGGTCGCGACCCGCAGCGGCGGGTCGTCGGGCGGTCGCAGGTTGATGCATTTGGCCGCCGGGCCGAGGAGGGGTATCGTGAAGGTCCATGATCGCGACAGCCAGGCAAACAGCCATCACCATCGGCAACTTCGACGGCGTGCACCTGGGGCATGCCGCGCTCGTCCAGGCCGCTCGCGAAGCGGTGGGCCCGGCGGAGGCGGGCGGCCGGGTGGTGGCGCTGACCTTCGAGCCCCACCCGATGACGGTCCTGCGGCCGGAGAAGGCGCCGCGGCGATTGACTCGCCTCGAGCAGCGGCGCGAGTATTTGCATGACGCCGGGGCGGATGAAGTCGTCGTCCTCGAGCCGACGCGGGCGCTGCTGAACCAGACGCCGCAGGAATTCGTGCGTGAGATCGTCGATCGCGTCGCGCCGGCGTACAACGTGGAAGGCCCTGACATCCGCTTCGGCCGGGCGCGCGCGGGTTCGGTGACGACGCTGCGCCAGTTGGAGCAAGGGCGGGGGGCGGCTGGGGGGGGGGCCGTGGGTGCGGGCGGGTATCAGACGATCGTCGTCGATCCCGTCGAGGCGGTGCTGACCGATCAGAGCATCGTGCAAGTCGGCAGCTCGATGGCGCGCTGGTTGATCGAGCACGGCCGGGTGGAGGACGCGACGGCGCTGCTCGGCCGGCCGTATGAACTATGGGCTGAGGTCGTGCGCGGCGATCGGCGCGGGCGCACGATCGGCTTTCCCACCGCGAATCTCGCGAACGAACCCCCCCCCTTCGGTTGCCTGTTGCCCGCCGACGGCATTTACGCAGGCATGGCCAGGCGAATGGACAAGGGGGGGGTGGAGTACGCCGCGGCGATCAGCGTGGGGACGAAGCCGACCTTCGGGGGGCTTTCGCCGCGAACGTGCGAAGCCTACCTGCTCGATTACGACGGCCCGCTGGACGACTATGGCTGGCAGATTCGATTGTCGTTTCATCACTGGCTGCGCGATCAGGTGACGTTCGCGGGCGTCGAGCCGCTCGTGAACCAGCTCCACCGTGACGTCGAGGACGCGCAGAACATGATGCTGGCGGGGGTCTAAGAATCGTGCCAGCAATCTCTGCAACCCGTGCGAGCATGAGCGACTACGTCACGAACACCACGTTCGGATTCGTCGCCCAGAGGCTGAAATCCGCGAGAAAGACGCTCATCACCACGCACACCCGACCCGACGGCGACGCGATCGGCAGCGTCCTCGCGCTGCACCGCTCGCTCGCCCAACTGGGGCGAACGTCCGACATCTGGCTGATGGGGCCTATCGAGACGCCGCTCAAAGACGTCTTCCGCGGCGACGCATGCCTGCACGTGTCGCAACGCCGCGAACCCGACGATTCCTATGACCTGATCGTCGTCCTCGACACCGGCGCGTGGTCGCAGCTCGAACCGCTGCAGGCGTATCTCCGCACTCGCCGCGATCGAATCATCGGACTCGACCATCACGCGCGCGGCGATGGCGACCTCGCCGCGATGCGCATCGTCGATACTTCCTGCGCCTCGACCACCCAGTTGCTCTTCAAGCTGCTGCGGGAAATGACGATCGACCTGAGCTGGAAACGCGCCGATCAGCGCGAGACCGCGGGAGGCGACGGCGCCGCGGGATCGGAGCGCGACGGAGAGGGGGGGGCGGGATCGATCGCCGAGGCGCTGTTCGTCGGATTGGCGACCGACACTGGCTGGTTCAAGTACTCCAACGCCGATGCGGAGGCGTTCGCCGTCGCGTCACAGTTGCTTTCGCTTGGCGTGAACAAGAGCGAGTTGTATCAGATGATCGAAGAGCGCTACCGCCCGCAGCGGCTGGCGCTGACGGCCCGCGCGCTGGCGTCACTCGAATACCTCGGGCGCGTCGAGGCAGCGGGAGCGGACGCAAGCGGGCGCTTCGCGATTATGACGCTCAGCCCGCAGGATTTCCGCGAAACCGGCGGCACGCCCGAAGACCTCACCGGCGTGGTCAACGAACCGATGGCCATCGGCAGTGTGCAATGCGCGATTCTGATTTCGCAATCCAAGGCCGATCAAACCAAGATCAGCTTCCGCGCCAAGCCGCTGGCGGACGGCTCGCCCAGCATCGACGTCAACGTCCTGGCGCAGCACTTCGACGGCGGCGGCCACCCGCATGCAGCGGGCGCGACCGTCAAGTTGCCGCTGGACGAAGTGCGCAAGAAACTCGGCGAGATCATCGCGCTGCTGTAAGACGGCGAGCATTCCGACCAAAGCCTGACTATGAAACTCCCGGATTCCGCGTCATCTGTCAGGCACGCCCCGTTTCTGCGCGACGCTCGGGCCGCCACGCGCCGGGCACGCGCCAGTTCGGGCGGCCACATGGCACTTGGAGCCTATCTCAAAGCTCCCTCTCCCTTTGGGAGAGGGTTGGGGTGAGGGCCGCACGTCCGACAAATGCTGCGAATCTATCGCGAACTCAGCTCTGAGTGTTTCATTTTGAGATCGTTTTTTTAGGAGGCATCAACCGATGAGATCGAGGCATACAACAAGACTGCTGCTCGCCGCTACCGTTTTGACGGGTTGGCTGATCGCCGCCTCGTCCGCGCGCTCGCAAACCGCGCCGAGCGGCGGGCCGCAGAGCTTCGATGCGGTTGAGCGCGCGCTGGATGCGCCGATCGACGCGGTGACGGTGTATCGCAACCGCGCTGCGATCACGCGCATCGCGACGCTGACGCTCGATCCCGGAGTCTATGACCTTGTGGTGGGCGGCCTGCCGCCGACAACACAGGCGCACTCGCTTCAGGCGCGGGTCGATGG
>CAZLDF010000005.1:0-9550 GCA_964558095.1 uncultured Isosphaeraceae bacterium
TTGGGACGCTCGTCGGCGCGCTTGCCGAGGCGAGCCGCGGTGGTGGCGGGCTTCGCCGCGGGCGCGCTCGCTTTGGCGGCCTGGCCATTGGGCCGGCGGTTGTGGCCCTTGCCCTCGGCCGCAGCCAAGCCCGCCATCGCCAGACCCGCCAGCGCGGCGGCGATCCACATCGAAAGTCTCATATCTGGCATTCTCCCACTGCCTCCTGGTGCGGCGAACCGAAGCGGGCCGCCAGCCACTGCCTGGTCATACACTATGCCTCGCAATGGCCGTCGCGTCACGGGATTTCCGCGGAAATCAACGCCACGGCGAGCAATCGCATTGACGAGGCCGCCCCGCCGGGCCATTCTCACACCTATGAAAGCCGCTTTTCAGCGTTTCCGGCCCCTGTTGTTCGCATTCTCGGTCGCTGCGGTTCTGATCGCCTGCGGCGGTTGCCGCAGTTCACAGCCGATGGACCAGCGGCCGGAGGCCGTCGCGCCGCCCGAGCCGGCGACGCTGAAGGCCTTGCCCATGTTCCGCGGCTCAGACGGCGGCGGGCTGTCGTGGGACGACCTCGCCGCGATGATCGACCAGGCCGACGTCATCATCCTCGGCGAGTTGCACGACGACGCCGCGGCCCACGGCATTCAGCAACTTGTGGTCGCCGAGACCACCCTGCGCTATCCCGGCAGCGGTTTGTCGATGGAAATGCTCGAGCGCGATGAACAGCCGCTCGTCGATGATTACTTCGACGGCATCATCGACGCCGAGGGCTTCGCGAAGCTGACCGAATCGACCGCGTGGGCCGGGCCGGGAAGCTGGGAGAGGTGGTACCAACCGAGCATCGACGCGGCGAGAGACAACGGCGCTCGCGTGATCGCAGCCAACGCGCCGCGCCGTTACGTTCGCATCGCGCGCACCGACGGTTGGGAGCGACTGGAGACCCTGCCAGCGGAGCGCCGCGGATTGTTCGCCATTCCGCCGTCGATGGAGATGGGCGAATATCGCAGGCGATTCGACGACGTGATGTCGCAGGGACATGGCGAGGCGGAGGAGGAATCGGGATCTGCTGAGCCGCAAGCGGCAGAAGAAGAGGCACGCGACGAGCCGTACGTTCCCGATCCTGAACTCGACGCGGGGTTTCGCAGCCAGTTGACGTGGGACGCGACGATGGCTGAATCGATCGCACTGGCGCGCGAGGCGGGCATGACAAAGGTGATTCACCTCGTCGGCCAGTTTCACAGCGACTTCGACGGCGGCACGGTGCGCGAACTTCGCCGCCTGCGCCCCGGCGATCGCGTGCTGACGATCAGCATGCAGCGCGAAACGGCGGCGTTCGGCCTGCGCGAAGAAGACCGCGGCCGGGCGGACGTGGTGATCTACACGGCTGTTCAGAGTGAGGGCGATTGAGCGCCACGAGGGTTCGCATCAGCGCGACTCATCGATCGTCGGGGGCCGCCAGTTTGCAAGCGCGGCTTCCAGTTGCACCTTGAGCGCCGGCGCTTCTTCCATCGCCACCTTCCAGACCATGTCGAAATCGACCTCATCGTAACCATGAACGAGCCGATTGCGCATGCCGACGATCATTGGCCAGGGGATCATCTCGATTCGCGATCGGGTGATCGCGGAGACTCTGGCCGCGGCCTCGCCGATTTCCTGAATTGCATTGATCATCGCCCGGCGCATCGGCATATCGGTGGCGAGGTCCTCGCGATGGCGGCCCGCGGCGAGCGTGACGACATCGCGGACGGCCTTGAGCATGTGCTGAATCCGGATGCGATCGTCCTGAGGATGGGTGACGGGATCACGCGGCATGGAGCATGCGCGCTTGGCGCAGCACTTCCTGACGGAAGTCGCTGGACAGTTCATTGGGCGTTCGCAGATCCACCTGACGACCGATCATCTCGGAGAGTTCGATTTGCATGCCGGTGAGCGCGATCAGGCCGGGGGTGCGGCCGGGAAGGAATTCAATGAGCATGTCAACGTCGCTCATGGGGCGAAAGCCATAGCCGCCTTCGGGCGTCGGCTCGCGCAGGATGCTGCCGAAGAGCGAGAGCTTCGCCACACCGTGGCGGCGACAGAAGTCCGCAATCTTGTCTTCAGGGAAGCTGACGCCGTTGACGATCATGTTCGCATTCTAGCACGACGTTTTCCAGTGGAATTCGAGCCTATCGCAAGCGTTGACGGAGGAGAACGTCGCCGTAGTCGTAGCGCGATCACGGGGGGGATCAGGTTCGATGGCAGGCCGACGAGGCAATCTCCCGTGTCAACCGCGCATCATCCGCCGGAACAGTTGCTCGTGCGATCGGACCACGGCCTGCGCGCTGTAGGCGCTTTCGATGCGCTCCCGGCCCGCCCGGCCGTGCGCGGCGATGAGCGCGGGGTTCCGCAGGTAATCCGAGATTGCTTGCGCCATCGCATGCAAATCGGGCTCGATGAGTCGCCCCTGCACGCCGTCGTCGATCAGATCGACCGTCCCCGAGATCGCCGTGACGATCGCCGGCACGCCGCTCGCCATCGCTTCGAGCACCGCGTTGGGCAGGCCCTCGGCTCGCGAGGGAAGCGTGAGCATGTCCGCGGCGCGATACAGCTCCGCCATGTCGCTTTGGAACCCCAGCAGGCTGACGCTTCGCGCGGCGTCGCACGACCGCACGATCTCTCGAAAGCGCGCTTCGTACGCGGGATCCTTGAACGGCCCTGCGAACACCGCGTGGATTTCGTGCCCTTCGCCGCGCAGAATTTCGATCGCCTGCACCAGCAGATGCGGCCGCTTGCGGTCGTCCATCACGCCGGCGAAGAGCACGGTGGGAAGATCGGGCCAGCCGAGCTCTTCGCGCATCGCGCGCTTGATTTCATCGGTCGCCGGATGAAACAGGTCGGTATCGACGCCGTAGGGAATGCGGACGATCTTCGACTGCGGGAAGCCGTATTCGCGCAGTTCGTCTTCGATCGCGAGGCTGGTGGCGATGACTGCGGAGATGCTCTTGAGCATGTTCCGCCGGCGGCGCTGCACGCCGAGCAGGCGCTTCCATCCGGTTTTGTCGGCGAGGTCGGCGCGATGGGTGGCGAGCGTGATCGCGGCGGGCGTGCCGAGCTTCTCCGCGGCGAGCGCGGCGCTTGCGGTGATCTGATACCCGTCCATGCCGTGGAACACGTCGAACCGCTTCGCGTTGGCGCGAATCCACGTGAGCGATCGACGGTGCAGCGCGAACTGGCGCAGCGCGCCTTGCCCGAGCGCGCCGAGGAAGACCTGCTCGTCGTAGAGTCCGTGCACTTGCTGTTGCGCGGATGCGTGCACGAGGCCGATGCGAAAGAGGCCGGGCGGGGCCTTGCTGTACATGCGATACGCCGTCATGCCCGCGCCGGCGTAATGCGTCCCGGCGCCTTGCATGCTGTAGAGCGCGACGCGAATCGGCGATTGTGCAAGTGCAAACATCATGCAACAAACGTGTCCAGACTCAGCGCCGGTAATGCGAAACGACGCGCACCACTTCGGGCTGAAGATGAGGTCACTCAATATAGCAACGTGAAACGCATGCTTGGCGCGCCGTGAAGTCATTCCTTCGACGCCAGGCGAATCCGCCGCCCGATGGTAATCATGCCGAGCGTTCCGACGGCGGCGATCATGACGAGCTCGGCGTCGCGATTGACCAGCTCGGCCGTGACGGCAAGTTCGAGCGTCATCGCCGCGCTCGCTGGCGCCAGCAGCGGCGTGACGAGGCCCACCGCCCACTCGCGCACGCCAAGACCGTTGCTGAAGAACGGAATCATGTTGATCATCGTGCTCATGCATGCCAAACCCATCGCCGCGGTCCAGTCGATGTCGGCGGCGATGAGCGCGAAAGCGAACTTGTATCGCACCGACCAGACGAGCAGTTCGGCGAAGCGCACATATGCCGCCGCGGCCCAGATGCGCGGCCGGCCCAGCATCACGCCGGGCAGCAGCGCCGCCGCGGCCGCGGCAAGCGCCGGCCACAGCGACAGCCCCCAACTCGCCGCCGCCCACGTCGCCGCCGCCACCATGCACGCGACGAGGACGCTCAGCGCCGCCGCCTGCACCACGACCTTCGCCGAGTCGACCGCGCGAATGCCGTTGTACGCGCTGTGATAGGCGATGCGGCTCACCGTTCCCACCCGCAACGGCAGGTAATTGAGCAGGCTCGTCGCGGCGACGAGCGCGAGCATCTCGCCGCGGCCCACGCGACCATACCGCGATGTCAACAGACGCAGAAGCAGCGCCGACAATCCGACGTGCGCCAGGATGCTCAGCAGCAGCACGCCGACCACGAACGGGTCGGGCGATCGCAAGGCGCTCCACGCGCCGGCGATGCTGTCGCGGCGCGTCCAGACCATCCACAGCGCCCCGCCGAGCATCGCCACGCCCAGCAGCATGCCCGCCAACCGCGCTCGCGCTCGCCAGGGAGAAATGCGCACAGCCGGTGAGAGGTCTGCGGTTGTGCCTTCAGTCGCGGTCGATGGCGGGCCCATGACGACTCATCGGGCCGGCGCGGCGGCACCGCCCTGCGCCGCCTCTTCCGCGGCCTTTTGCTGGAGCCGACGCACGGCGTCGAGATGCTCCAGCCCCGACTTGGCCATGCGCGCCACCGTTCGCACGCGAGCGCTTTCGCTGCTCAGCGCCGCGTCGAAGTAGGGATCGTCGATGGCATCGATCATGCCGAGCATGACGGCGATCTGCACCAGCTCCGCGTCGCTCTTCTTCGCCATGTCGCGAATGGGCAGGAAGTCTTCAACGAGCGGGATCGTGAGAACGACCCACGCCTGCGACGGCGGGTCCAGTTCGGCGTAGGCGGCGACGATGACGTCGGCGAGCTGCTCGCGCATCGCCGCGACATCCGCGACCTCGAGTTGTTCAGCCAGCAGCGCGGCGCTTGCCAGCAGCGTCAGCCGCGGCGCGCGAAGCTCCATCGGCAGCGTCGCCAGTTCGCCGATCGTGCCTTCCACCCATGCCGCGGAGATGCGCACGCCGTCGATGCGGATCGAGGGCGACTCGATGCGGGCGCCGAGCAGACCGGGAAGCGTCGCGCCATTGGCCTGGATGCGGGGATTGAGCACGGCATCGATGCGCAGGGCCGCGCCCAGCGCCGGCAGATCGTTCAGCGGGCCGCCGATGGCGTAGCGCCTCAAATCGAGCTTCGTCGTCAGCGACTCGCGCGGGTTCAAGCGCAGCCGCCGGGCGATGTCGAAGACGATCTGTCGCGTGCCGGACAGGTGGGCCGAGTTCACCATCTGGCCCCGCACGTTGAGAATGACGTGCGTTTCGATCGGTCCCTCGGCGTCGATGGCGAGCGGGGTGTTGAGCCGGTTCGTGATCGTCAGTTCGAGCATGATGGGCTCGAACGGCGCGAAGGTGGTCTTCACCGGCTTCAGCGACGCCACGACGGCGAGGCTGGGCCGCTGGGGCAGCCGGTCATAGACGCCGTTGAGCGACGCGATGAGTTCGTCCAGCCGCCGAGCGACGTCGCTGAGCGGCGCTCGCCGACCGAGGGCCTCCCACAGGCGCAGCGCGGCCCACACGCCCATCGCCGTTCCGCTTTCGGATCGCGCGATCTGCAGGTATGCCGTGGCGGCGTCCTTGGTGCGATGCATCGCCCAGCAGGCCTCGGCCTGGCCGAAGCGCGCCAGCGGATCGGCGCCGGCGAGGGGCTCGAACGCGGCGATCGCCGCCTCGTGTTCGCCGCGAACCAGCGATTGCCAGCCCGCGAAGCGCTGGCTGGCTTCTGGCGAGAGCGGTCGCGACTCTTCGACGAGCGCCAGTTGCTGCGATGCCGTGCCGTAATCGCCGCCCAGCCAAAGCGCGATGAAGGCGACTTCCAGGCGCATCTCGGCGATCAAGTCTTCGACGTGGCTTCGCTGCTGGTCATACAGTTCAAGCGCTTCGGGCGGGACGGTGTCGCGCTCGGGGATGGCGCTCAGCATCTCGTCGATGGCCTTCTCATACGCGCGAAGGACCAGTTGGAATGCGTTGTCGGCGCTGCGATCGCCCGTTTGGCGCAAGATCGCGGCTCGCACGGTGGCGAGCAGCGGCGAGATCAACCCCGTTTCGCCTGCCACGTCCACGCGCGTCAGCGTCGTCGAGCTTCGCAGCTTCTCGGCGCGCACGACGTTATCGACCATCGCCTGCTGCGCGTTGATGACGTCCATCGCTTCGTCGAGCCGGCCGTCGGCCCAGAGCGCGATGGCGACGTCGGCGGCGAGGTTCTGGTTCGGGCCCACGCCCTGCGACTCCCGGCTGCCCAGCGCCATGGCGTACATCCGAGCCGCCGCGGCGTACGCGCCCTCGCGCAGCGAAAGCTGCGCCAGTTCAAGCTGCAGGTTGGGATCGGCGGGGTCGCTCATGACCGCGCTGAGGAGCAGTTCCGCAGAGGCGACCGAGTCATCGACGCGCGCGTTGAAGAAGCCCGCCGCCATCGCCGCCGCCGATCGATTCGAAGGATCCAGCGCCGCCGCTTCTCCAAGCCAGCGCGCGAATCCTTCGACGTCGTTGGCCCGCCGAAGAAGCAGCGCCAGATCGTGCGCCAGTCGCGAACTGATCGCCGGGGTCAGTCGAACTCGATTCTCCGGACTCAGCAGCTGCTCATAAACCGCGATGCGCTCTTCGACGGTCTGGCGCTGATCGACCATGCGATTGAGCTGCCGAAGCCGGCACACCTCGTCGTTGGGGTCAAGCCGCAGAATGTTTTCAACAGCCGTCGCCTGGAGCTGGGGATCGTCGGCGAGGACGCCCAGTTCGAGCAGGTCGCGCCAACTTGCGTCGTTGTCCGGATCGAGCTCGCAGCACAGCCGCGCAACTTCGATCGAGCCCGCCAAGCGGTCGGACATCACGGGCTCCATCCGCATGTAGGCGCGTGTCAGCCGCGCCAGTTCGTCCGCGAGCAACTGGCTGGCTGTGCGATCGGCGGCCATCGCCGGGGCGCCGGCGAGACCCGCGACCGCCACATGCATGGCGAACACGCAGGCAATGAACGGCGAGGCGGGCGAGCGACGCAGGGCAGCAAAGATCGGGCGGAGCCGCGAAGGCATGGAACTGGAACCTCGTCGTGTTCGTAGAAGCACCGCCGAGGCGGCGGCTGCGAAATCCCCCCCGGCGTGTATCAGAGTCGGCTGAAACGCCCTGCCGCGGCCAATCTGGCGCGGTGCTGAACTGGCGTCGAGCAGGGGTTCGACCGGGAATCCCGCCTGCGGCGCTATTGCCTGGCGCGCGGAATCGTTGACAGGGGCGGCGGTCAGTGGTACGGTCGAACGCTTTGCCCGGTTCGGACGCATTAGCGGAACCGTGCCGAAGTATCGCCGCGGGTCGCTTGATCGACGCGGCCCTCCAGACCGGGTTCAGGCACAGGAGCAGTTTGGGAATGCGGGATGGAAGATGTTCGATCCTGTGGATGGCGGCGGCGGCGGTGACGCTTATCGCCGACCTGTGCGCCGCGCAGTCCCCGCCCCGGCAGCCCCCGCCGGACATGATCGCCCGCCGAACGCCCACCGAGGCCGATCGCCAGGTCATCGCTGCCTTTGCCGATTACTGGGGCCAGCGACTGGTCGAAGAAGACGTGGACGGCGTGGAGGAAGCCCGTTTCAAGCTGCTCGCCCCCCTGGCTCGGCATTTCAACCCATCCGAAGCGTTTCGCGACACCTATTCGCGAGCGCTCGCGGACGAGATGCGCCAGGGCCTGGAGGTCGCGGCGGGCGAACCGCATCGTGCCGTCAACTGCATTTTGGTGCTTCAGGAAGTCGGCACGCCCGATGCGCTGCAGACACTGCTGGAGGAAAGCGACATCGGCAACCAATCGGCGTGGTACATCCGCCTTCGCGCGGCCGCCGGCTGCGGCGCGATCCTCGAAGCCGCGGGCCTCAATCCGCCCGTCGTCAACCTGAACGATCGAACGATCGAGAGCACGGCCCGGCAGCTTGGGGCGGTGGCGCGCGCGGAGACCAATCCCCTCGTGCTTCGCCGGTTGCTCGACGCGATGGGCAAGATCGACACGCCCGCGGGGCAAACGCAGCTCATCGAAGCCTTGGCGGGCGTGGTCGGGCGGCTGGAGCGCCAAGCGCAGCGGCCGACGCTTGACATCGAGGCGGTGCACGTCGCCGTCAAGCACCTGCTCGAACGGTTCGCGGAATTGAAGGCCCTGGGCCGGGTCGCGGAGACGCGGGCCATGAGCGAGCAGCTCGCGCCCACGCTCGTCAAGCTGCTCTCGCTGATTCGCGTGCATTGGAACGATGCGCAGCAGTCCCCGTCGTTCAAGCGCACGTATGGCGCTGCGATCGCGATGGTCGAGCAGTTTCTTACGCGGCTGAACGACGAAGTGCAGGGTCAGGGCAAATCGCCCGCGAGCGAGATGTACGCGGCGTGGGAGCGGCAGGACAAGCCGCGCTACGAAACAGACCTCAACCAGTGGGCGACGCTGATGTCGCAGCCGCCGTATAAAAAGTGAGTGGGCCTCGCGGATCAGTGGCACAGGCGTCTCGCCTGTGATCGATTCTTCGGCCTCGAAAGCCGATGAATCGATATCGAGCGGCACCCAGACTCATTGCATCGACAATTGAAGGAAAGCGGCTCGAAGCAGAACGGGTTCGTGCGCGATTGTCGCCGATTCGCCGGCGCAGGCGGGCGAGCCGCCTCGCGAAACGGTTCGTGCTATCGTGCGCGAATTATGACCTTCGAAATCGACGCCGTTCACGCTCGACAGATACTGGATTCGCGCGGCAACCCGACGCTGGAGTGCGAAGTCACGCTCGCCGGCGGGGCCGCGGGCCGCGCCGCCGTGCCTTCCGGCGCTTCGACGGGCGAGAACGAAGCGGTCGAGCTGCGCGACGGCGACGCGAGCCGCTGGTTGGGCAAGGGCGTCTATAACGCGCTCAAGCACGTCAATGACGACATCGCGCCCAACGTCGTCGGCCTCGACGCGCGCGACCAGGTCATGATCGATCGCCTGATGTGCGAACTCGACGGCACGGCGAACAAGGCGAAGCTGGGCGCCAACGCCATCCTCGGCGTGTCGATGGCCGTGGCGCACGCCGCCGCCAACGCCTCGCAGCTTCCGCTGTATCGCTATCTGGGGGGTGCGGGGGCGCGCGTCCTGCCCGCGCCCATGCTCAACATCCTCAACGGCGGCAAGCACGCGGACAACACCGTCGATTTTCAGGAGTTCATGATCCAGCCCTGGGGGTTCGACGATTTCCGCGAAGCGCTACGCGCCGGCGTCGAGATTTATCACCACCTGAAGAAAGTGCTGCACGATCGCGACATGCTCACGACCGTGGGCGACGAGGGCGGCTTCGCGCCGAATCTGGCCGACAACGAAGACGCGCTCCGCGTCATCGAGGAAGCCGTCGAGAAAAGCGGATATCGCTTCGGCGAACAGATTTTCATCGCGCTCGATCCCGCCACCAGCGAACTCGCCAACGAAGCGAAGAAGAAGGGCAAAGGGGGGGGCGAGGGGGGGTACTGCTTCTTCAAGAGCGATCCCGATCGCATCGCCACCAGCGATGAGCTCATCGACCTCTGGGCCGACTGGTGCGATCGCTATCCCATCCGCTCGATCGAAGACGG
>CAZLDF010000006.1:0-4458 GCA_964558095.1 uncultured Isosphaeraceae bacterium
CCACTGGGCACCCGGCCGTGCGCCGACCGGCGAGGCGTGCAAAGCGCGCCCCGCCGAAGCCGCGAACGCTGCATCGTCATCTCGGGGTCCGACCGACGCCGTCGCGGCTGGTTTCCGTGGAACATCTCTTGACGACGAGGCATCGCGCAACGACGCACCCCCCGCCCCTAGGGCCCCCCCGCGTCCGCCGACAATGCGCATCGGCTCGTGCGCGAATCGAAGCGCCGGGCGCTCTCCGTCGGACGCCGTTCGCGAAGGATGAGCGGGGGAATAGGGGGCAAGCGGGGGGGCCGGCTGGGCCAATTCACCCGTCTCAATCTCGATCGTCGGCTCCTCGATGACAAGCTGAGGTGTTCGCGAAGGGGGGGGTACGGGAGGGGGAGGGACGGACTCGTGCGGCGGCGCGACAGGCGGCATCGGCGTACGTTGCGATTGAGGCGCGTGCTTCGCCGCGAGCGGCTGGAACGTCGTCGCCGCTCGATTGATTTGATCGATCACGTGGCTGAAACCGGGCGCACGCTCGCCGGGGAAGTTCAGGTATCGAACCGCGGTGGCGCCGGCGGTGATCTTCGGCAGGCACATGGCGAGTTCGACCTGCGCGTTCAGGGACTGCGCGGCTGTGTGCTGAACGCGCTCGGCGACTTCACGCGCCCGCGATTCATCGACGCCCAGCACGGCGAGGCCGATGCGCGGCAGCTCGCGGCCGCTGCGCTGCGCCGCATCGACAAGCGACTTGACGCACTGATACGCGCCGACCGTCGCGGCCTGATCGCCGCTGGTGAGGATCGTGATGCGCAGCGCCGTGGAGGCGAGAATTTCTTCGGGCGGAGCGTCGGCGGGCGCTCGAACGAGCCACGCGGCGGTGCTGGGGCCGAGCTGGGCGATGACGTCAGCGAGGCCCGCGCGGTCGGTTTGCAGCGGCGCATCATACGCCGGGCGAAGCAATTGCAGCGCCGGTTCCTCGCCGTCGAGGCGCACCAGCGCCGTCGCGCCGACGCGGCTGGAGATCGCTTCGGCGTAGGGAATCAGCCACAGGCCCGCGCGCACAGGCAGGTGGCCGACGACGAGCACTTCCTGAATCGGTTGGGCCGGCGACATCGGTTCGTGCGCGGAGAGGGGGGGGAGGGCGGTCGGCGGATTCGCGGGCTGCTCGCCCTGGCTGAGAAACATCGCCGCGATCTCGTCAAATGGATCGATGGTCCGGCTCATGGAAAGGCATCAAGCTCCCTGGCGAGCGCGGGCGGGTGGCCGTGCGACATCGGCGAAGCGGCGTGCGTGGTGGGAACAACCACCACGCTGTTGGGCTCGCCGTGCGCGTTGCGCTGCTGGAGATCATTGTACGGATCCGCCTGCCAGCGGCCGTCGATGACCAGGCGATACTGGTGGCGACCGGGCGGCAGGCTGAGGCGAAGCTCGATGTGCCCGCCGCCTTCGACGAGATGAAAGGCGTTGGCACGCGGCGACCAGCGGTTGAAGTCGCCGGCGATCGCGACCGTTCGCCCGATGCCCGCGGGCTGGGTGAAGACGACGAAGCCGCTCTCCACTCGCACGCCGTATTGGCGAGATGAAGCCGTCGCGTGGACTCGCTGGGGCGTTCGACCTGAGATTTCCACGCAGACTTGCCCCAGTCGCGGTCGCGGCAAGGTGAGCGGCATGGCGGGGGGCCAGACCGCGCGTGGCGCCGCCGCCCCGGCCGCCCCCGCCCCCGAGCGGATTTCCTCTCGGATTTCCAGGATCGCCAGGCGGATGGATTCGCTCACGACGTCTTCGCGCGGCGGAGGGATCGACACCGCCGCGGAAGGACTTGTTTCGCCAGGGGGCTGAAGCGTTGCCGGCGAGCTTGCGGCCGAATGTGCGGGTGAGGCCGCGGGCTGCGGCGGCTTGCCCAGGCGCGGTTCGACTTCGATCTCGACAACCCGTCGCTCGGGCCCGATCGAGGGAACGGCGCCCGGCCGGGTTGACAGCGGTGGCGGCGCGACCGCAGTGACCGCGCTTGTCGAAAGGGGCTGAGGCGGCGGCGGCGACGGGGGCTGATGCGGGCCGCCTTCGCTACGCGTCAGGCTCTGCACTCGCCGCACAAGCTCGGCGGCGCGCTCGCTGTGGCGGGTATCGACGACCGCCGACACGCCGCGGATCGGCGAAACCGAAGCTCCCGGGGAAGCAGCGGCGGGCGACGCCCCCGCGGCGGCCGTGTGCGATGGCGCCAGCGCCGCACGCATGTGCGCTTCGCTGACAAGCGTTTCGATCTGCACCACCGGGGCTGCGATGTGCGCTTCCAGCCAATCCGCCAGGGCCTCGAATTGCCTTCGCGCTTCGGACTGCGGCGCGAATTCGACGATCGGCTGGCCGAAGCTCGCGGCTTCGCGAAGCTCCTCGTGCTCTTCGATCACCACGGGCATGATCTGGCCGGCGAATTCCCGCTGAAGAGCGCCGAGGATGTCGCGCGCCAGGCTCGAATTCGGATTGTGCAGCGTCGCGAGCATGTGGCACGCGATCGGACGGTTGATGTGTGCGATCAGCCTTTGGATCGTCTGCCACTGCTTTTCCGCGCCGCGCAGGGCGAAAAAGCCGGTTTCGACGGGGATGAGCGTTTCGCGGCAGGCGCGCAGGCCGTTGAAGGTGAGCAGGCCGATGGTGGGCGGGCAGTCGATGACGCAGCGGTCGAATCGAGGCGCGAGCTTGTTCAAGGCGCTTTCGAGCCGCCGATCCTTGTCGGGCAACTCGTGCAGCCCGCCGCCGGGGGCTTCGAGCGTCGCCAGGCGCATGGTGCTGGGCGCCAGGTGCAGGTTGGAGTTGACTTCCCACAGCAGGGAGTCGAAGTCGAACTTCTCGTGGTTGGCGACGAGGGCGTCGGCGATGGACTTGTCGAGCTGTCGCTCGGGCACGCCCAGGCCGACGGCGCAGTGCGATTGCGGGTCCATATCGACGAGCAGGGTTCGCAGGCCCCGCCGGGCATAGACCGCTGCTAGATTGATCGCTGTGGTTGTCTTTCCGCTGCCGCCCTTCTGATTTACGATGGCCAGCGTGCGCACGACAAGCTTCCCTGGGTTGGCAGCACACCGGTGCGCAGAAAAACACACCCGACGCGCAAATTCAACGCTCGTCATGCCTTATCGGAACCAGCGGGCATGAGGCTTGAATTCGACCGTCTGGGCGTTCGATCAGACCGCGAAGCCGCTTCACTTCAGAAGCCCTCCGCTTTGGGTCGTGAGCCGGCCGACGAGGGGATCAACGCGATACAGGTGCAATCGCGGCGGCCAGTGCGTCGGCTGCGGCAGCGGCGCGCTGGCCGCGACTTCTTCCACGCGCGCGGCGGGAAATTCGTCGGCGAACCACGCCTCGATCGTCGCCGGGTCTTTCTCGCGCTCGCCCGCGATGAGCCAGAATGGCTCGCCCGCTGCGACTCGCTCGCGCACGCTGCGCATGCTCGTCGGCTGGTTGATTCCGAGGACCGCCTGCAGGTGGTTGTCAGCGACCCAGACGATGGCGGCGGGCAGGGGTTCGCGGTCCATCGCCGCTGCGGCGTCGTTGATGAACAGCTCGAGATCGCGCGAAACGAACCGCGAGGGCGCGTCGTACTGCATGCGCTCGTCCCACGACATCGCCGCCAGCGACAGGCCCGCCATGATGCACGCGACGACGGGCCAGCCCGGGCGGCGAATGTCCGGCCGGCCCACGAGCCAGAACGCGGCGAGGATCGCCGCCTGGGGATAACACGGCGCCAGGTAATCGGCGCGCTTGCCCGTCGAAAGCGTGAACACGACGATGAACACGAGCACGTGCACCAGCGCGCCGAACATCCACGCTCCGTTCGCCTCATCGAGCGTTCGCCACTGGCGCGGCGCGCCTGTTCGTTCGCGGCGCAGAAGCCAGATCATCGCCAGGATCGCGAACACCGACCACGGCAGGAATCGCCCCAGAAAAAACAATCCGATGTGCGGCAGCGTCGTGATGAAGTCCTGCGGGCCGTGGTCGGCGCCTTCGGGTCCGAGCCCCGTGATGCGCCCCGCGATCTCGTTGTACCACAGCACGCGGACCAGGTGATCGGCGTCGATGCGCCACACCGCCACGACCCAGCCGCCGACGAGCAGCAGCGGAATCAACGGCCCCCACCACCAGCACAAGCATTTCAACGCGCGCCACGATCCACCGATCGGCTTGGCAACAAGTAGAACGTATGCGATCGGCAGCAGCGCCACCGGCCCCTTGCTCAATCCCGCCAGCGCGATGCTGGACCAGAACGCCAGAGCGAGCAGGCGCATTCGCTTGCGTGATGCGCGATCGTCCGCGCGCTGCGGGACTGTTGTCGTCCGCGAGCGAATCAGCGCCGCGGTTCCGCTCAGCCACGCTGTGAAGATGAAGAGCGTGAGGAGCATGTCGGGGCGCGCGAGGTAGCCGAGCTTGAAGATGGTGTAGTGCGACACCAGCGCCATCGCCGCCAGCCAGCCGATCGCGATG
>CAZLDF010000007.1:0-4087 GCA_964558095.1 uncultured Isosphaeraceae bacterium
GAGCGCTGTCTCTGCGGTGCTTCGATGCTCCTGCCTCAGCAGAAGGTAATCGGTGTCAAACGTCGAGATCGCGAAGGTCGGGATTTGCCTGTCAGCCAGCGCACCCGTCAATCGCGCCAGCACGCCCACCATGTTCATGTCCAGTGCGCCGACGATGCGCATCGCAACAAAACCGCGTTCGGCTCGCACTGCATGAGGCACGCACTTCGCTTGGCATACGATCGACAACTCCTTGTCGGTGCGCGCCACGCACAGCAACGATCCGTTCCCCGCCGCCGAGACGTCGGTCCACGCCGGCAGCGGCGCATCGGCGCTCAGGCGGCAGATCGCATACCGTCCCGGCAACCACTCTAACTCCAGGGGTTGCATCATCCGCCCGCCGCCTTCGCCGGGTAGCCCTTCGCCTTCAGGTACTCGATTACGGTCTCGCGATGATCGCCCTGGAGCTTGATGTGCTCGTGGGCGGCGCTGCCGCCCGTTGCGCACTTCGTCTTGAGTTCGCGCAGCATCTCGATGAGGTTCGAGGCGACGGGGTCGAGTCCCGTGACGATCGTCACGGTCTTGCCGCCGCTGCGCTTCTCCCGCCGGACGCGCGCCGGCTGGTTGCTCGGCAGCAGGACGCGACCCGCCGCATCACGCGGGCAGGAACACTCGGCGAGTGTTCTGCCGCACGCTTCGCACGTGACGGGCCGCTCAAGAGGTGTACCAGCAAAAAGTCCTGACATGAAGCTGCGGCGCTGATTGCTGCGGCCCTGCGCAGGGGCACAAGGCCCCTCGCGAAACGCGATCCCGTCTGACCTGCGACCTCGGTTCTCCCCTGCGGTTGATCCTCCCATCGGCCGATATAGAATCCGGTGAGAAAACCCAGTCTGGGGATTGGTGTAACGGTAGCACGACTGACTCTGGATCAGTTAGTCAAGGTTCAAATCCTTGATCCCCAGTTCGCCGGCGAGGCCGCGGTCGCCGCCCAACGGGCGGCGACGTGCGTTTTTGACGAACGAAGGCCCGCGGCGGGGCCGTTCCGCGAGTCCGATAATCCGCCTCGCTCGCGTTTCATGCCCGAGCCCGGCTGCGGCCGACAACCGACCCGGCGCGGGGCGCTGCGCGTGCGGCCGGTCCGCCGCGGCGGGGCCGTTTGGTGCTCGATTGCCGCAATAATTGCTCGCCGCCGATCGTGAGTCCTATGATCCGCCTCACCTCGGCATCGGAGGAGGACGAGCGGGAAGGGGGCCGACGGCGGCGCGAGCTGCGTCGGGCGGCTGCAACCGAGCCGCGGCGCCGCTGTAGAGTCGAAATCCCGCCGCTCCAATTCAGAGCGGCACGAGGCGAAGGCGACAAGCAAATCCCGCAGCGGCTGGAGCCGGTCGTTGCGATTTCTCACAATCTCCAACCTGGGAGCTGGATTGATGACATCTTTCGAATATGCGAAGCGAACTGGCGTGCTGATCCTCGGCGCGTGCGCCTTGAGCATGCTCATCCTGCCCGTCAGCGGCCAGAGCGCCACGGAGTCCATCGACGACGACCCGCAGGGCCAGGTCGGCCCCGGCGGTGTCGATCCTGAAATGCTCGCCCGCTTCCGCGGTGGCGGCGGGCGCGACGGCGGCGGAGGCGGCGACGAGGAAGACCTGCCCGCCTTCGACAAGGTCTCCAAGGGCTTCGAAAAGGTCGTCTCCACAGCCGACGGCGAATCCCCTCTCTGGGACATCTATGTCAACCGCAAGACGAACCAAATGCTGACGGAGCTGCCGCGCGGCTACGAGGGCCACCGCTACTTCGTCGCCGTCACCCAGGCCAGCGGCGGCATCTTCGCCGGCCTCCAGGGGCCGGAGCGCTACGTCTATTGGCGCCGCTACAACAAGCGACTGGCGCTGATCGAACCGGAGCTTGGCACGCGATCCGACGGCGAGCCGCAAAGCCGCAGCTCCGTCGAGCGGCTCTTCACCGACCGCGTGCTGCTGGACGTCGCCATCGTCGCCAACGGACCCAACGGCCAGCCGGTCATCGACCTCGATGAGCTGCTGCTCAATCAGGCGGGCGCGCTGTTCGGCGGGCGCACAAGCGACCTCAACGCGCGGCTCGCTCAAGTCGTCAAGGCCAAGGCCTTCCCCCAGAACGTCGAACTCGCCCTCGAAGCGCCCGGGCGCGGCGGCCAGCTTCAGACCTTCCACTACTCCATCAGCCTCATCCCCAAGAGCGATCGCGGCTATAAGCCGCGCGAAGCCGATGAGCGCGTCGGGTATTTCACGACCGTCCATCGCGACCTGGGCGAGTACCAGCAGGACAAAAAGTGGAAGCGATTCATCAACCGCTGGCACCTGCAGAAGCGCGATGGAAAGCTCTCGCTCAGCCCGCCGAAGGAACCCATCGTCTATTACATCGAGCACACCGTGCCGGTGCGCTATCGCCGGTGGGTTCGCCACGGCATCGAGTACTGGAACGAGGCGTTCCGCAACGTCGGCATCGATCAGGCCATCGAAGTGCGCTATCAGGACGCCGAGACCGGCGCGCACATGGAGAAAGACCCCGAAGACGTTCGCTTCAACTTCATCCGCTGGCTGAACAACGACGTTTCGACCGCCATCGGCCCCAGCCGCGCGCACCCCATCACCGGCCAGATTCTCGACGCCGACATCGTGCTGACCGACGGCTGGATTCGCGCGTACTGGCGCTGGTATCACGAGGACATGCCCAAGGTCGCGACCGAGGGCATGAGCGAGGAAACGCTTCTCTGGTTCGAGCAGAACCCCGATTGGGATCCGCGACTGCTCATGGCTTCGCCGATCGAGCGCGAGCGCCTCGAGCTGCAGCGCGCGCATCGTCGCGAGCTGATCGCGCGCGGCGAGGCGGACTTCGAAACCGATCACTTGACCGGCGAAAACCCCGAACTCGCCGAGATGAGCGAGTGGCTGGGCCACGACCACCGCTTGTGCATGGCCGCCGAGCACATGGCGTTCGACATGGCGTTCAGCCGCCTGACGCTGGAAACGCTCGACCTGATCTCGCAGGCGGGCGACGGCGATGGCCCGGGCGGACCCGACAAGCCCGACAAGCCCAAGAAGGGCGAAGAGGGCGACATCCTCGACGGCATTCCCGAATGGTTCATCGGCCCCATGCTCGCCGACCTCACCTGCCACGAAGTCGGCCACACCCTCGGCCTGCGCCATAACTTCAAGGCCTCGTCCATCTACTCGATGGCCGAGATCAACAGCGAAGACTGGAAGGGCAAGAAGGCCATGACCGGGTCGGTGATGGACTACAACCCCGCCAACTTCAACTACGACGCCCTCGTCGAAGGCGACGGCTTCCAGGGCGACTACACCATGATCAAGGTCGGCCCCTATGACATGTGGGCGATCGAGTACGGCTATACCTTCGGCGACACCGCCAAAGTCCTCGAACGCGTCGCCGAGCCCGAACTGGCCTACCTCACCGACGACGACACCTCCGGGCCCGATCCCTATGCCCGCACCTACGACATGGGCAAGGACACGCTCACCTACGCGCAGAACCAGATGAAGGTCGCGCGCTTCCATCGCGAGCGCATCCTCGAACACTTCGTCGATAAGGGCGAAAGCTGGTCCAACGCGCGGCGAGGCTATTCCATCACCCTCGGCCAGCAGATGCGCATGGTCAGCATCATGGCGAACTGGCTCGGCGGAGCGCACGTGACCCGTGCTCGCAAGGGCGATCCCAACGCCGCCGCGCCGATCACCGTCGTGCCTGCCAAGGATCAGCGCGATGCGCTGAACTTCGTCATCGAGAACACCTTCCATGACGCGGCCTTCGGCATCACTCCTGAAATGCTCCTGCACATGACGGTGGACAAGTGGTCCGACCAGAGCGAAGGCGACCGCAGCGACCCCACGTGGCCCGTGCACGATCAGATCATGGGCATGCAGGCGTCGGCCATCAGCATGGTGATGAATCCGACGACGCTCAAGCGGGTCTATGACAACGAGTTCCGCGTCGCCGCCGACGAGGACGCCTTGACGTTGCCGGAGATGATGAACGCGCTGGTCGCCGCCGCGTTCACCGAGCTCGACACCGATCTCGACGGCGTGACGTTCACCAACCGTAAGCCGATGAT
>CAZLDF010000008.1:0-5997 GCA_964558095.1 uncultured Isosphaeraceae bacterium
CGCCTGTGATCGAGTCCCAGTGGCACAGGCGTCTCGCCTGTGATCGAATCTTCGGCCTCAATGATGGGGGGGGCCGAAGGTTCGATAGTGGTCGGCAATGGCTTCCATTGCGTGAGACGCCCTCACGCCAACTTCGCCACCTTGCGCAGCGCCTTGACTTCCGTCGGCAGCAACTCGCGCCACTGGCCAGCCTGCAATCCCGTCAGCTTCAGCGGCCCAAGCTTCACTCGCCGCAGCTTCTTCACGGCGTGACCGAGGTCGGCGAACATTCGCCGAATCTGCCGGTTGCGGCCTTCACGCAGCTCCATCAGCAACTGCGTGCGGTCGCGGTCGCTCTTGATCAGCTTCAACCGGGAAGGCGAAGTCTTGCGGCCGGGCTTGCGGCCCTTGGATGCCCGGCGCTCGTTCAGGAAGATGCCGCGCTCGAGCTTCGCGACGGCGGCTTCGTCGAGTTCGCCGGCGATGGTGACGCGATAGGTCTTGTGGATGCCGTGACGCGGGTGGGCCAGGCGCTGCGCCAACTCGCCGTCGTTGGTCAGCAGGAGCAGACCGGAAGATTCCATGTCGAGCCGGCCGACGAGAAACAGCCGCGCCTTGAATGGATGATCCACCAGGTCGATCGCCCCGCGGCGTCCCTGCGGGTCTTCGCTCGTGGAAACCACGCCGCGCGGTTTGTAGAGCATGATGTACACGTGGTCCGCGGCGAACGCGATCTTCCTGCCTCGAACGGTGATGACGTCCTTCGCGGGATCGACCCACGCGGGCAGTTTGTTGACGATGTGGCCGTTGACGCGGACTTCGCCGGCTTCGATGAGCGCTTCGCACTCGCGACGCGAGGCGACGCCTGCGGACGCGAGGACCTTCTGCAAGCGCGGGCCGCGGGAGGCGTCGGTGAATTCGTGGAACCGCGGCTTGGAGGGATCGGCGTCGCGGCGGCTTCGGGCGCGCTTCGATCGAGCCGGCGATCCCCATGCCGCGACGGGCCCGGCGATGTCTTGCCCAAGGTCGATGGCGTCGGGATGATCGGGCTGTTTCGACATAGCGCAGTGCATACGCTAGACATCGCGGCCGGTTCGTTCCACTTTCTGCGGGCATATGCCCCCCTACGGGCCTCCCACGCCCCCTCGTTTGCTCGTCGATGGAGAAGCGCATGACCCTGAAGCGAACATGGAATCCTCACAAGCGATTGAAGCAGGTGCGGAACTGGCTGCACGAAGCGTCGCAGAAGCAGCAGGCGGAGCTGACGCGGTGGGAGCGGACCGTGCGTTTCGCCTACGACCTGTGTCGCCACGGGGCGCGGCAGCTTCGCCGGGACCGCGCGCCGCAGATGGGCGCGGCGCTGGCCTTTCGAACGCTGTTCAGCCTGCTGCCCGTGCTGGTGGTGGCTACGGTCGTGATCCGCGCGGTTCGCGGCATCGACGCGTTTCTCGACCTGGTCGATGAGGTCATCGTCACGTTGCAGCTTGACGACGTCACCATGTCATTCGGCGCCACCGGCGAAACGACCAGCTTCGGGCAGTGGCTTCGCGAACTGATCGGCAGCGTCGAGCAAATCAATCTCGCCGCCATCGGCTGGATCGGCCTGGGCGTGCTCATCTACGCCGCCATCAGTCTCGTCGTCACGATCGAAAACAGTTTCAACTCGATCTACAGCGCGCCGCAGGGACGCAAGTGGTGGCAGCGCATGCTGACCTATTGGTTCGTGCTCACCGTCGGGCCGGTCGTGATCGGCCTGACGATATTCATGGCCGACAGGTTCGACTCGTGGGTGGTTTCGACGGGCGTCTGGCAGTGGATCATTGACTTCCTGGGGATCATAGCGTCGCTGGCGATCACGACCGGGTTCATGTTCGCGCTGTACGCGCTGGTTCCGAACACGGAAGTTGCGTGGCGGCCCGCGCTGATCGGCGCCGTCGTCGCGGCTGTGCTCATCCAGGCCGGCAAGGGTTCGCTCGACGCCTACATGACCAATGCCGTCTCGATTCGCCAGCTTTACGGCTCGCTCGGCCTGGTTCCGCTGTTCATGTTCTGGACCTATCTGATGTGGCTGGTGGTTCTGTTCGGCCTGGAAGTCGCCGCGACGCTGCAGAAGCTCGCCGGGCGACGCATCCAAGAACTCGAAGAGCAGAAACCATCCGGCGGGCTGGTCGATCCCGCCTTCGTGCTCATCATCACGCAGCTCATTTCCGAGCGATTCGGCACCGGCGAATCCACCAGCGCGCGGTGGCTTGCCGAGAACGCGGGCCTTCGCGAGCGAACGGTGTGCATCATCCTCGAGCGGCTGGCGGAGAAAGCGCTGGTGCACCGGCTGGAGGGCGAAAGCATGACGGTGAGTCTGGCGCGCCCGCCGGAGCAGATCGACGCCGGCGAGGTGATGGAAATCGGCTTCGCGCTGGCCGACGAAGCGGGCCTCGATCGCGGCCGGGGGATGCTGAAGAAGCTTCGCGAGGTTCAGCGGCGCCTGATGGAGGGCACGACGATGGCGTCGCTGCCGCGGACTTCTCGCGCCAGTTGACGGCCCCGGTTGGCGACCGCGGTTGATGACGTCGTCGAGCTTGCTGTCAAGGCGGCTTCACGGCGTGACCGATAACGCCATGTATGGGCGCGGCCGCCGTGGCTCGCGCGGTTTCCTCGTCGTCACGGTTCGCTCAGCGGATTCTGCCATGGGCTCTTCCCGTTCGCGGCGGCAATCGAAACGTCAGGAGCCGCAGCTCGTGACGCTCGGCGTCGGGGTGGGCGGGCTCGACGCCGCCGGTCCGCCGATCATGAGCGTCTCGGCGTCGAAGCCGGCCGTCGAGGTGCTCGCCGGGCGGGCGAACGAGCAGCCGTGCCCGGACATCGCGCCGTCCCTGAGGGAATCGCTCGCCGCCATCGAGCAAGCCGAGCGCCTCGTCGCGGCTCTGCGAGCGCTGATCGACGAAGCCAACGCAGCAAGCGAAAGGCTGACAAACGCGATTCATGACGCGGCCGCGGCGAATGCAAATGGCGCGACCGTTGCCCGCATGTTGCAGGAGCGACTACAACTGGGGACCCGGGCGCTGCAAGCCGCGCAATCGCAGCTTCACCAGTTGGCGAAAGCTGAGTCGTCGCTCATGGCGCGCGAGCAGGCGATTGGCGAACTGCTCCGTGATGCGGAGAAGATTTCACAGCGAGCGCTCGCATCGACGCCGCGGTCAAGTCTGGAACCGGAAGATGCGCGCAGCCAACGCATGGCCAAGCTGGCGATCACCATGCGCCGCCTGGCGGACAAGCTCGACGGGCTGACGGGGCGAACAGCGGATGACGCTTCGCCGGCTTCGGCGCTGCTCCGCGGCGACGAATCCCCGCGCGCCGAAATCGTCACGCGGCGGCCGCAGCCGATTCTTCGCCGCTGACGCGCCGCGCCATCGCCGCCCATCCGCGAGCCAAATCAGGGAACACGAGCCTCCGCGAGGCGCGAGGCCGATGCCAGCCGATCGCTCTCGTGCCGCAGCCACGACCGTTCGAGCGATTCGATTTCGCCGAACGCCTTGACGAAGAGCTCGCGATGGCGCAGCGGAGAGAGCCGGCCGGTGCTCTCGGCCCGCATGAGGTTCAAGTACGCGGCCATTTCGGGCTTGCGGAATCGGCTCATCCAGTGGACCAGTGCGTAACTCTGGTGATACACGATCGCGGCGAATTCGTCCGCGTCCTCGGCGGGAATCTCGACGAGCGGCACAAGCTCTTCAAGCGGAAGCAGCCTGTCGCCGGCGAGCAGTTCGTCGAAGCGCTCGCGGCGCGGTGCGTGTTCGCAGTCCGGGCCGAAGTTGCGGCTGGCGTCGTCGGTTTCAAAGTTCGTGGCGAGGCCTTCGCAGATCCAGAGCGGGTACTGCACGCGCGGCGTCTGCACGCCGCAGTGAAACAGCAGCATGTGAATGGCCTCGTGCGTCGTCGTCGAAACACTGACGCGCTGCGTGAACTCATCGACGCGGTCGCGCTCGCGCTGCACGTGGTCGCGATACTGGTGGTGCAGGTGGTTGAGCGATTCCGCTTCCTCGCCGCGGCCCCAGCGACGGGCGTCCAGCGCGCCCCGCCGCACTTCGTCGATCTTCGCCTGCATCTCGGCGAGCTGTTCGTTGGCCTGCGCGACGCTGGGGTTGGACTTGATGTTGTAGAACACGATTCGATCAGCCGCCGGCGCGTAGTAGCCCGCGATCCACGCGCTCACCACTTCGTCATGCTCGCGCGCGAACGCCTGATACGCGTCGCGATTGTCGAACAGAACGCACACGAGCTTGTGCTTCAGAGGCAGCGGCCGCAGGTCCAGCCGCCGGCAGAATCGCTGAAACTGCTGATGCGCCCGCTCGAGGCGATTGGCCTGTTCGCGGCTCCACGTCGGGTCGGTGTCGGACAAGACGATGAATCGCGAAGTCTCGTACGTACGAAACGTCGCAGGCAATGCTTCGATCGTCGCGGCGAGCGCGTCGGAGTCCGCCTGCAGCTTCCGCTGCGCGCAAATGCGGAGAAGCGCCTCGTATGCTGCATCGTCGTTGGGCTGAGCTGCGAGAATCCCGCGACAGATGGATTCGGCGGCTTGGATGTCGCCGCCGGCCTCGGCCTCCAGGGCCTCGACCAATCGCGCTATTCCCGCCGGTTGAGCATCCGGTGAGCCGGCTGTCTGTGGCGTGACGATCGCGTCCAGTGCGAGAAGCAAGCCGACGAAGATCAGCCGTTCGATCATGCGCTCGACAGCCCGGCGCGACGACCGCGGGTGAGTTCGACTCGATGAACGAGAGGCCGCGCAGCGCACGCAGCGGTCATCGGAATGCCCGCGACGGCGTTTGAGCGAGGCCTGGCGGGAAGCTCAAGGTGATGTGCATCCCTGGCCGCGCCGCTCGCACAACCTTCAGATGTGAAATCTTGCCGTCTGTGACGACCGATAACGCGAGGTTCGGACGATCGGCGTCGCGGCAGCGGCGGGCAAGTCGGGGGGCGCGTGCGCCGATATCAAACGGTGCCTGCCAATGTCTGTCCGCGCACGCCCTCGCTCGACCCCGACGTGACGATCGAATCGCTCGCCGGCGCGATCATCGTGCGCCCCACGGGGCCCCGGCTCGCGGAGCGCGAATTGTTGATCATCCGGCCGAAGGTCACGGCGGTTCTGTCCAGCAGCGTTCCGCCGCCGCGGGTGCTGGTGCTGGACATGACGCGGGTGCACCTCGTGACCAGCATGGGGCTGAGCCTGTGCATCGACATGCGAAACGACGCAATGGCGCTGGGCGCCAAGACAGTCGTGTTCGGCGCCAACGAGCAGCTCGACTCGCTCTTCCGAATGGTCCGGGCCCATCGGCTGTTTAGAATGGTGCGGAGCCGAACCGAACTGCAGCACATGCTCGCGGCCTGATGTTCGGCCGGTCGTTTGCCCGTCGGCCATGGCGCGTGGAATGCTTTCATGCACCGGAAACTTCACGTGACGGCTCTGATCTTCAGCGGAGCATGTGCCGCGTGCCTTCTCGTCGGCGGCGGTTGTTACCGCCACGTCGTGAGCGCCGAGGGGCCCGGCACCGAAGCGCTTGATGTGTACGAGCCGGCACTGGGCGACGACGAGGCGCCATTCCTCGACCCGCCGGCGGAGCGCGCCGGCGAGAAGCCGCGGCAGCCAATGCAACCGGTTGTCGATCCGCCCTGAAGCGCCCGGCAATGCGCTCGCGGCGCACGGTCGTGGAATTCATCGCCATGAACTTCTCTTCGGGGTGCCACACTTTGGGTCCGGGCTTTGCCGGACCAAAGTGTGCAGGATTGTCATGAAGTGCCGAGTCGGCGCACACTCTGCCCTGCGGGAGAATGCCATTCAGTTAGTGAGGTCGTCGCGGCAAAAAGCCTCCTACCATGGTGGCAAACTCAGTTTTCGCCGCCAATGGCAAGGAGGCCAAACTGGTGCGCATCACTTCGGCGCTGCGCCGGATTCAGGAGGACCCGGCCGGCGTGCTCGCTCCGCATTCTATCCGCACGGCCTGCCAACGGCTGGGGCATGTGTGG
>CAZLDF010000009.1:0-3138 GCA_964558095.1 uncultured Isosphaeraceae bacterium
CGCGCTCGACCCCAAGATCATCTTCTACGACGAGCCCTCGGCCGGGCTCGATCCCGTCACGAGCGCCGAGATCGACCGGCTCATCATCGACCTCACGAAAAAGCTCGGCGTGACGGGGGTCGTCGTGACGCACGAGATGGATTCGGCGTTCACGATCGCCGACCGCATGGCGATGCTCGACAAGGGCCGCATGCTGCGCGTCGATACCCGCGAGGCGTTCGCGAAGCTGCGCGATCACCCGCGTGAGAAGTTGCAGGAACTGACCGAGGAGCAGCAGCTCATTCGGCAGTTCCTGCGGGGCGATCCGGACGGCCCGATCACGGCCCGCAAGGCGGCGACGAGCTATGCCGAGGACCTGCTGGGCGAGCTACCGGAGGAAACCGCGCCGGTCGCGGCGCCGTCGGTGCAATCCACGCGCGTGGTGTGACAACCCAAAGTATGCAGGCGTCAATTCGCCGAAGATGCTCGTCGCGATGACGTTCGCGCTTGCACACTCCGCCCTCACCCCTAGCCCCTCTCCCAAGAGGAGAGGGGGACAATCTGGTATAACACGCGCATGTCATCGCAGGCCGAGCGCAGGCGCAACAATGTTCGGGCGGGCATCTTCGTCACGATGACGATCGCGCTGGCCGTCGTCGTGGTGGCGCTCCTGAGCGATTTCAAGGAGTACGTCTCCGCCCCGCGGCGACACTACACCGTCACCTATGCAGTTTCCGAGGGTGTTCGCAATCTCAAGGGCGGCGCCGACGTGCGCGTGGGCGGGTTGAACATGGGCCGCGTCAGCGACGTGCGGCTTCGCGCTTCCGACGATCCCGCGGCTGCGGACAGCTTCGGCGAAACGATCGAGGTCCAGTTCACGCTCGATCGGCGAATCCGCCTGTACGACAACGCGACGATCATCGTCGCTTCGCCCCTGATCGGATCCGATTCGTGGCTGGAAGTAGTCTCGCTCGGCGGGCCCGCGGTCGCGGCGCAGCAGGCCGGCGAAGGCGAGGCGGTCGAGCCGACGCTGCTCGCCGACGGAGGGGAACTGGCGGGCTACGGCGGCGCGGGTGCGCTCGACAGCGTCCTCGGACCCCGAGGCGGGGAAATCATCAACAGTGTCGCCAACATCCTCGGCAGCTTCGAAGAAGATTACAACGATTCCATCGCTCCTTCGCTCGAAGACATGCGCTCGCTCATCGCCGACCTTCAGGACAACCGCTGGCCGGCGTGGACGCAATCGATCGACCGCGTGATGACCTGGGCGGTGGACGCAACGGACGACCTTGGTGCCGCGATCGAAGAAGGCCGCGGGACAATCAGCGACGTGCGCAGCACGATCGCCGACAATCGGCCGAAGATCGACAACATCGTGGAGAACACCGAATCGGTGAGCATGGACGCCAAAGAGGTCGCCGCGGCGATTCGCGAGCAGACGCAGCCGATCCTCGACAAGGTGCAGACGGTCATCGATACCGCACAGAGCGGCCTGGATGAAACGGTCGGCGCGCTGCAGCGCATACGGCAGGACTACGAAGGCTGGGAGACGCGACTGGACGACGCGCTCGGCAACGCGACGCTGACGAGCCAGCAGCTCAAGCTCGCTGCGATCGAAATCCGTCGCAGCCCGTGGAAGCTGCTGTATCGCCCGGAGCCGGATGAACTGGAGCATGAACTGCTGTACGACGCGGTGCGCGGCTTCGCGCTGGCCGTCAGCGACCTGAAGGCGTCGTCCAAGAGCGCGCAGCGAATCCTCGACCGTCACGCCGCGGCTCTGGAGGACGACCCGCAGGTGGTCGAGCGTTTGCGCACGAATCTGATTGATTCACTTGATCGCTATGAGAAGGCGCAGTCGCGGCTGTTCGACGTGTTGCTCGAAGACACGCCGGGACGGTGAGGGAGGAGAACCACGGAGACACGGAGACACGGAGACACGGAGGAGTGAGTGGGTGAGTGGGTGATGAACCTTCGCGCCGGACCTGAGTCTTGGGGGGGCGAAGGTCCAGGTGAATTGGTAATTCAGTGACTTGGTGATCTGGTGGTGGGTCGTCATTGACTCCACTTGGATTCTTCTTTCCTCCGCGTCTCCGCGTCTCCGTGGTTATTCTTTCTTGGTGCCGCTCATTGTTCCGATCGACGAAATCACCGATCCGCGCGTCGAGGTCTTTCGCGATGTGCGCGACAAAGACCTGCGCGGGCGGGACAAGCTCTTCATGGCGGAATCGGAGATGGTGGTGCGCCGGCTGCTGCGCACGCCGCAGCGCATCCACAGCCTGCTGCTGAGCCCCCAGGTCGCCGAGCGGCTGAGCGACGCGCTGGCGGGTCTTGCCGGCGACGTGCCGGTGTATGTCTGCGATGTGGACGCGATGAGCGAGATCGCCGGCTTTCACATTCACCGCGGCGCGCTGGCGGCAGGATGGCGACCGAAACGCGGCGAGCTGACGCTCGACGCAGCGCTTGGGCGCCTGCGCGGCGCGCAGCGAGCGTGCATCGTCGTCGCGGAAGGACTGACGAACGTGGACAACATGGGCGGACTGTTTCGCAACGCCGCGGCGTTCGGCGTGGATGGCGTGCTGCTCGACCCGACGTGTTGCGATCCGCTCTATCGCAAGGCCATCCGCGTCTCGATGGGACACGCGCTTTCCGTGCCCTATGCGGTCGGCGAAACTTGGCCCGACGACTTGTCGCGGCTGCGCGAGGAGTGGGGGTTCACGCTTGTCGCGGCCGAGACGCGCGACATCGCGCCGCGGGCGCAGCCATTGTGGCAATGGAAGCCCGCGGATCGAGTCGCGATCGTCCTTGGCAATGAGGGTGAAGGACTCAGCGCCGCCACGCTCGCGCAGTGCGACAAGGTGCACGAAATACCGATGGCCCCGGATGTGCCCTCGCTCAACGTCGCGGTGGCCTCTGCGGTGGTGCTGTACGAAATGATCCGTCAGCGTACGTGACAGAAGATCAGTGGTGTGATGTGCTCGAATCCGCGCCGGCTTCTCGAAGAATCGAATGCACCCACGCCGGGTCGGTCTTTTTGCCGACCGCCAGTTTGGCGCGCTTGAGCGTTCCAAGCACGTGATCCAATTCCTCGCGCGTCGGCTGCAGCGGCAGGAGCGATTCGACGAGGAATTCCCGGTGCCTGCGTTTGACGAACCGTCGCGG
>CAZLDF010000010.1:0-8621 GCA_964558095.1 uncultured Isosphaeraceae bacterium
AACGTCGTGACGTTCAGCAATGGCGCGAACGTGCTGTGGAGCGCGCCAAAATCGTTCAATGACGCCAATCTCGCCGAGGCGCGGTCGTACATCGACTCGCGCCAGGGCGGGGGCGGCACGGAGATGCTCAACGCCGTGCACGAGGCCTTCCACATGCCGCGCGCCAGCGCCAACGCCCCTCTCGATCGCCACGCGCTCGCTAACCTCCCCGCTGACGGGCGTGAAGTCGAAGTCGTCGAAGAAATGATCCACTTCGAATCCGACGGATCGCGTCACTGGTTGCGGGTCGGCGAAGACAACACGATCGAACTTCGTCTGCCGCGCGAACTGCCGACGGTCTTCAATCCGCGCGGCGCATTCCTGAAACTCGACGGAGCCTGGCGCACAATCGACGGTCGCCGCATCTTCGTCGTCCAAACGCTTGCGCCGGCGCAAAAGCCCGATTTCACGCAACCCATGCGCATCGTCTATTTCGTCAGCGACGGCCAGATCGGCAACGACGACGCGGTGGTCTCGACCATTCGCCAGTACGTCGCGGCCCAACCGGGCATGCGATTGTTCAGCGTGGGCATCGGGGGCAGCCCCAATCGCAGCCTGATGGACGCGATGGCCGCCGCGGGACGGGGGGGGGCGGACTATGTCTCGCTCGGCGGCGACGCGAACGACGCGATCGAGCGCTTCGCGCGGCGCATCGACAATCCCGTGCTGACGGACATCCGCATCGATTTCTCGCCGAACCTGCAGGTCTTCGACACCGTCCCGCCGCTGGACGCCGTGCCCGATCTGTTCGATGTGCAGCCGCTGATCATCCACGGCCGAATCGCGGTCGAGGGCGAGGCCGGCGCAGGGGGGGGCGGGGCAGTGGCAGCGAAGGGCGTCGTAAGCATTCGCGGTCGGCGCGCGGGCGAGCCGTTCGAGAAGACCTTCGCCATCGACCTTGATGACATAGGGGGGCGCAAGGACGTCATCGCCACGCTCTGGGCACGCGCGATGGTTGATGAAAAGAAGAAGCAAGGCGACACCGCCGCGATCATCGCGCTAGGGACCGAGTACGACATCGTCACAGAGCACACCAGCTTCGTCGCGGTCGAACGTGCCCGCATGACGATCGCCGGCAAGCCGACGCTCGTCGCAGTCCCGATCGAAATGGTCGATGGCCAGTCATGGGAAGGCACGTTTGGCGGGCTGGCGCAGGTGAATGAGAATGCAATCGCGGGACTGGAGAAGGACATCCACGGCGCTCTCACAAGCTTCGGCCTCTCATTCGGCAGTGACTCCGCAGCATTCGCGCAGCTTGCGCAGAATACGGCGGACGCGGTGCGTTTCTGCTTCTCCGATTTTGACGACGATGGCTTGCCCGCACACCTGGACTCGTTGGTGGATGACGAGCAGATCGCCGCGGGGTATCTCGTTGCGCCGGATCAGCAAGCGGAATCGGAAGCGCCGTTTGCTCACTGGTTGCATCTGACTCGGGATGCAGGATTCGACGGATCTCGCGGCTGTATCAGGGCCCTCGGCGATCGGCGTCCGATCATGACGGGGCACGTCGAGCTTGGGCGGCAGGGCCAGCCGCTGCTCGGCGACATCCCCTTGCTCGGCGATCAGTTCCAGGCCGGCCAGCCCGTTGCGACGCTGGGCGTGCCGCTTCAATCAACAACTGCCGCGCCGCAGGACTTGGCGGCGCTCATGCGCTTTCAGTCGGGCAATCCACCGCCTCCAGTCAGCGCCGAACTGCCGCCGCACGCACGCGGAAGGGAATTGACCACGGAGAGTCGACGCAAGGTGACGGCGACAACCGAAGGCGGCCAGATGACCTTCCCATGGCAGCGTAGTCAGAACGATATTCAATCCGCCCACATCGGGACGCCGCGCAAGTCGGAACTCCACCATGCCAACGGCGTGCAGCTTGCGGAAGAATTGAATGCGCTGCTCGCGCAGCCGGGCGCAAGTGTCTCAATTCAGCGACCTGGCGGCGTCGATCGCGCTGAACGGGCAAGCTTGATTGGCACGACTCGTCTCGTCGCAAATCCGGCGGACAACTCGATCATGGTCTTTGCCCCGCCGGAACACCAGACTGAGATTGCAGAGCTCATTCGGGATTTCGATCGGGCGCGCGGGAGGCCGAACACCGCTGAAGAGGGGGCATACCTCGCGCAGTTGAAAGCCATGACGGCCTCCTTGGGCCGAGGCGCCGCCTTCACCAACGCCCCCCAACTCGACCTCGACGCGGCGCTCGATCAAGCCGCCGCGTACGACCCCGCGGCGGGCGGCGGCGGATTCGCCGGCGGAGGTGGGGGAGGCGGCGAGGCGGGGGGGGGCGGCGGCTCGCTCTTCGGCGACCCCGGCGATCCCGGCGACGGTCTCGGACACGATCCCGCAATACTCGACGCATGGGATCGCATCGACGACGACGACTCTCTCGAAGAATGCCTCCAGTCTATCTGTGATATCGTCATCGACACGATCGGACCGGATGACTGGACCAGTATCGGCGGGACGCTCGCCGATGCTTCCATCGAGAACGGTTCGATCCGGTTCGTGCCCGCGCAGAACACCCCGGAGGCGATCGACCTCGTCGCCAGCGCTGTCGCGTTCCACGATGCGCACCGGAATGTTTTCTACGACTTCAACTGGCGTCAGTCCGTCTCCAATGAAGTCGGCAAGCAGCAGTGCGACACAGGCTACGCACTGGATCAGCACGATGACGCGCGGAACGATGAAACAACGATCGTCGTCTATGACGTTCGCGATCTGATCAAGTTGAACGCGGATCGCGGTCAGGACGTCAATGATTCATTGGGGAGCCTCTGTTACGGGGTGCAGGACTTCATCAATCCAGACGGTTGGGCCGACCTCGGCGGTGACGCGGCATTCATGCAATCGATCAACGGCCGGCTTTTCATCCAAGCTCCCCGTTGGATGCATCGCGACATTCAAGTTCTGCTCTCTCAAGTTCGACTCGCCTCGGGATTGCCATTGCAACGTGCCGATGCCGTCGCCGCCGCGGCGCGGCAGTCGGCGGCGCTGACCGCGACGGATGATTCGCCGCGCATCGCCGTACACAACGTCGGCCCGCTCTTCGATCATCTGCTCGCCGCGCTCGCATCCGCGACCGATGAGCAGCGAGTGCAGCGGTTGATCGCGCGATCCAATCTTCGAGACCAGCTCTGGGAGATCATTGCCAAGAATATCGATCCAGAGAGTTGGGATACCAACGGCGGCGAGATGGGATCGATGAACGTGGGCGTGGGCGATCTGCTATTGGTCAGGCACACCGGCGCCCATCAGCGCGCCGTGCTGCAATTGCTTCAGACGCTCGCTCGCTCGGCCGGGATGGAAATCGACGACTCCATTCCGCGCGACATCGCTCGCGAAATGTACCGCCGACAGGTCGCGGCCCACGTGAGCGGCTACCTGCGACAAGTCGCCTCGAAGGAACTCTGGCCGATCCTGTTCGAGCCGTCGTCGCCCAACGAACCCGACTCGGCGCAGTCAGCGCGAGATGTTCTGGTCACCGTCGCCACCACCGACCGCGCCGACGCCACGCTTGCGGCGCTTCGCGCAGCGGGACTTGAAATCGTTGATCAATCCGATTCGATCAACCTCGTCGTCGGAAGGATCGAAACGTACAAGCTCCTGAATCTCGCGATTCTGCCGCAGGTGCGGCGGATCGAGCCGACGGTGTTTGAGTGAGTATGAGGCGCACAACCAAAGCCCAGGGATAGCTCTCCCTGGGCTTTCATGCGCGCACGGTCATTCGGCGCTCGCATCGCGCCGCGCAAGATGCTCATCCCACCGCGTGTTCAATGAGTGTGGAACAGCCACAAGATCGAGCAGTTTGCCCGCCATGAAATCGACGATCTCTTCCAGTCGCTTCGGCACCAGGTAAAACCCCGGCGAAAGCGGCGCGACAATCGCGCCGGCGAGCGTCACGCGCTTCATGTTCTCGATGTCGATCAGGCTCAACGGGCATTCGCGATGCGCGATGATGAGCTTTCGCCGCTCCTTGAGCGCGACCAGCGCCGCACGCTGCACCAAGGTGTTGGTCACGCCGGACGCGATCGCGCCAAGTGTGTTCCCCGACGCCGGCACAATGATCATGCCGTCATGTTGGAAGGAACCGCTGGCGATCGGCGCGCCGAGATCGTTGTCGTTGTGAATGGTGAGCAGCGCCCCGCGCCCGCCGGTCAGTTCATCGGCGTCGATGCGTTTGACGCCCAACTCATCGAAGAGCAACCGCCTGCCCAGCGGCGTGACGCTGAGGTGGATCTCGACATCGGCCTCGGCGATGAGCTCGATGACGCGCACCGCGTACGCCGCCCCGCTGGCGCCCGTGATGCCGACGATGATGATGCGGCGGGGATGAGCCATGTGCGAGCACATCGTAGGCGGGCGTTCGGAATTCGGAGTCCGGGATTCGGGACTGCCGTTTCGCGAGCGGGCTCGCCCCGCTGCTCCGGCTGTCTGGGAGATCGAAAAACCCTGCACACGACTACTTTGTCTCTGCTACACTTCCCCAAAGTGTCGCGGCGGAGCCGCGCCGAGTCGAAACCACGCACTCACGCTCTTCCCACCTGTGAGGATGATCAGATGGCGATGATGAACACAATGACGACAACGCCGATGCTTCAACGGATCGGGCGCGCGATTGCTGCGACAGTGCTCCTCGCGATCACGATCATCGCGATGACCGCCTGCACGCCGTGGGCGACGTATCCGCCGATCGAGGGCGCCGCGAACGTCGGCTCGCCCGCGGCCGAGCCCATGCCGCGGTTGATGGCCGAGGCGATCATGCACACGCAGGAGCGATTCCTGCCAGAGCAAGCGCCGATCATCTATAACTTGCCGCAAGGCGCGACGACCAAGCTCTACGCCGACGCCGCGCGATGGATGCCGAGCGCCCGGCCGATGGAGCAGGGCGACGAGAACACCGCGATCCACGTCACCGAAGTTCGACTGCGCGTGATGGATGCGCAGGTCGATGTAATCTATCCGCGCACCGCCGGTCATCACGAGTTTGTCACGCTCTACTTCAAGAAGGACCTGGTGCAGGGCTGGCGCGTGACCGATTCGCGCCTCTGGCGAATTCGCCAAGGCGCGCCCGAGCCGACGTATGGCGAAGCGCTGGCCATGGACGAAGCCGAGCGAATGAAGGACCAGCCGGCGATGGAGGAAACGCAGTCGGGCGATGACGCGACAGTTTCCGCGCCGACGCAGATTTCAGAGCAGCCGTGAACCGCCGCCGGAGAACCGGCGTATGAACGCTCGCCCGCGGATGTTCATCCGCGGCTGACATATCTCGGCGTATTCCACCGTACAGTGGCGCGGGCGTTTCGCCCGTGATCGATTCTTCGGCCTCAATAGACGGGGGGGCCGAAGAATCGATGCGGAACGGCAAGGGCATTCTTCGGCGGGTAGTCTGTGCCAATGGCGATGGACCAGGCGGTCTTGTCATCCTTTTATCATGGTCGCCGCATGTGCGTCACCGGCGGCGCGGGGTTCATCGGTTCGCATCTGGTCGATGCGCTCGTTGGCCGCGGCGCGAGCGTCGTCGTGCTCGATGACCTGTCGAGCGGACTTCGAGAGAACCTGAATGCGCACGCTGGGGCGATCACGATCATCGAGGGATCGATCTTGGATGATGCCGCGCTCGCGCACGCGATCACGTCGGGCACCGAGTTCGTGTTCCACGAGGCGGCGGTGACCAGCGTGCCGCGCAGCGTCGCCGAACCGATGCTGTATCACGAGGTGAACTGTCTGGGCACGATGCGCGTGCTCGAAGCGTCGCGGCGGGCGGGCGTCAAGCGCGTCGTGTTCGCGTCGTCGAGCAGCGCCTACGGCGAACAACCCGGCGACGTGAAGGTCGAGTCGATGCCGATGTTGCCGCGTTCGCCATATGCCGCCGCCAAGTGCGCCGGCGAGCACATGATGCGCGCGTGGGCGCACTGCTTCGGATTGTCAACGATCAGCCTGCGATACTTCAACATCTTCGGCCAGCGCCAGCTCGCGGATTCGCCCTACGCCGCGGTGATTCCGAAATTCGTCGATGCGCTGATGCGCGGCTCGTCGCCGATCATCTTCGGCGACGGGACGCAGACGCGCGATTTCACCCACGTTTCCAACGCGGTCCACGCGAACCTGCTCGCCGGCGCGTGCGATCGCGATCTGCGCGGCGAGGTGGTGAACATCGCGGCAGGCGAAGGCGCAAGCGTGATGAGTCTGCTGCAGAGTGTTGCGGAGATTCTTGGCGTGAACCCGCGATATGAGCTCGCGCCGTCGCGACCGGGAGAGGTGATGCACAGCAAGGCGAGCATCGACGCAGCTCGCGCGTTGATCGGGTACGCGCCGGTGACGCCGTTTGCGCGAGGCCTTGAAGAAACCGTGCGGTGGTACGCTGCGTAGTGGCACAGGCGCTTTCCGACAGTGGCACAGGCCTCTGGCCTGTGTCGCATCATCGGCCTCAATGGCCGATGATGCGAAGCTGCGTGCAACGGCGTTGTTCGACTCGCCTCGCGGTGCAGCACAACATCGGCGCACCTGCACGCCCGTTATCGCTGATCGCGGCATGGAGCCGCGATCAGCGATCACAGGCGGGACGCCTGTGCCACTGACTTGCCCATCTCTGACCCCTCTCCCGCCCCCCCCTTTTGGGAGAGGGGAACAGGATTATCCAACTACCTTCATCGCCAGCAGTGTCTGGTCGTCGGCCGGTCGCACGCCATTCTCGTGCTCGCGCACCGCGGCCATGACCGAACCCATGACGCACACGGGCTCGCCCGTGCATTCGGTCAGCGCGTCTTCGATTCCCTTCAGGCCGAACATGCGGCCACGCGCGTCGAGCGCTTCAGTGACGCCGTCGGTGTAGAACACGACCGATTGCCCGAGATCGAGCGTGATCGAGCGATCGACGTACGTGGCGTCGGGCAGGATGCCGAGCGGCACGCCGCCGACCTCGTCGAGGCGCTCGACCGCGCCGCCGGAGCCGGGATGCTTGAGCAGGGGCGGGTTGTGGCCGGCGCGGGCATAGGTGAATCGGCGCGTCGCTGGTTCGTAGATCGCGAGGAATGCGGTGACGAACGAGCTTTCGATGCGCTTGGCATAGAGATGCCGGTTGACGTGTTCGAGCACTTCCGCAGGCCCGCCGGGCATGTGTGGATAGGCATGCAGAATGGCGTGGAGCATCGCCATAATGACGGCGGCGGCAGGCCCGTGGCCCGATGCGTCGGCGACGATGATCGCCCACGGCCCGTCCGGGTCGTGCGACGAACCGTCGACCGAGCGCTTCAGCGGCTGGATGTCGTAATAATCTCCGCCTGCATGATCGAACGTTTCATAGCTCGCGGCGAGCTTCACGCCGGGAATGTCCGGCATGACCGAGGGCAGCAGCGCGCGCTGGATGTCGGCGATGCGCTGCATCTCGCGCTGAATCTTGTCGTGCGCAATCTGAAGCTCGCGCGCCACCAGCGTGGACTTGACCCGGCCGCCGACGAGATTGGAGCGCAGGATCGCCTTTTCGAGGTCTTCGATGCTGAAGCCGCGGGGATCGCGGCGAAGCGAAATCGCCCAGTTCAGCGGCTCGCCCTGATCGAACAGCGGAATCGCCATCATCGACCGGAACGGCGCGAGCAACTCGCCCAGCACCGGGTCGTGCGGCACGCTCAGGTGATGGATCAGCTCCGGGTAGGCCGAGCGGATGACTTCGCCGAGGAACCCGCCCTCGTGCATGGGCATGTCCCGGGCGGCAACCCAGGGATCGCGCACGGGGGCTTCCCATTCGGCCTCATCCATCAGCACGCGGGTGATGCGATACTGCCCGGGCCCCAAGCCCCGGGTCGAGAGCGACAGGTAGGCCATGTCGCCTTCAAGTTTGCGAAAATCCTTCGAGAAGGCGCGCAGGACTTCCTGCGGCTGCGTCGCCCGGCTGAGCGAGCCGACCATCTCCATCAGCACCGGAATCTTCGCGCTGCCGGAGGTATCGACGCGCTGCATCCCCGCGAAGAGCTTCTCACGCTCACGCGGGCGCTGCGGCGAATCCAGCAAGGCTGTCGATGGGTCTGACATGAAAGAAACCGTCCGGCGCCGTCGCGACGCGCGAGGCACGTATGCTATGCCCGCGGCTTTGCGCGGGTATCCGTTATGTGTGATGCAGATCAGGCGGCGGCGTTTCATTCCTGGCTGGAAGCGGCGATCGAGCAGGCCGAGAAATCTTGGCGCGAAGGCGGCATCCCCATCGGCTCCGTGCTCGTCAACCAAAAGGAGGAGATCGTCGCACGCGGCCACAACCAGCGCGTTCAGTCCGGCGACCCCACGGCCCACGCGGAAGTCGATTGCATCCGCAACGCCGGCCGGCGACGCGACTGGCGCTCGCTCACCCTCGTCAGCACGCTCAGCCCCTGCCCGATGTGCAGCGGCACAGCGATCCTCTTCAAGATTCCCCGCGTCATCGTCGGCGAGAACACGACGTTCCTCGGCGCGGAAGACTGGATGCGAACCAACGGCATCGAGGTGATCGTGCTCGACGATGACCGCTGCGTCCAGCTCATGCGAAGATTGCAGCGCGAGAAGCCGGACTTGTGGGCGGAAGATATTGGCGAGTGATGTGAACAGTGGCACAGGCGTCT
>CAZLDF010000011.1:0-3947 GCA_964558095.1 uncultured Isosphaeraceae bacterium
GGCTGCGGATGCGCGACGCGGTTGATTATTCGCTCGGGACGTGGCCCAGCCTGCTGCTGGCGCCGCTCTTGCCGCTGCTGATCGCGGCGGCGCTGGGGGCGGTCATCATCGTGCTGGGGCTTGGCATGCTGGTTCCCGTGCTGGATGTCGCGGCTGCGGTTCTGTATGGATTGGCCCTATTCTTCGGGTTTTTCCTTGCGTTCGTGATGGTGGGCTACGGCGCGGGGTTCTGTATGCTCCTGCCCGCGGTTGCGGTCGAGAACGGCGGCGCGGGCGACGCCATGCAGCGCGCTTACGCCTACGTCATTCACCGCCCGCTGCATTTGCTGTGCTACGTCTTCGTCGCGCTCGTCGGCATGGTGCTCGGATACATCATCGTGGCGCTGGTGCTCACGATGATGCTCAATTTCACGGCGGCGCTGTTCGGCCTGTTCACCGGCAACAGCGCGATGGTTGTCGCGGGCGACTTCGGAATCTTCGACCTGGGCAAATCGACCGTCGGCGTCGTTCACGATTCGTGGCACAGCGAGTGGGCGGCGAGCATCATCAGCTTCTGGCAGGGCGTCATCGTCTGCATGATCGTGGCGTACGTCGTGGCGTACGTGTTCAGCGCTTCGACGATCATCTACCTGCTGATGCGCCGCGCCTGCGATGGGCAGGACATCGAGGAGATCTGGCGGCCGGGGCTGACGCCGGGCACGCAGGCCGCGGCCCCGGGCCTCGCCAACGCCGCCGAGCCGGTGTTCACCCAGTCCGATGATCCATCGACCTCAGCCGATCGCGATGATCGCGATGACGATGGAGCGTGACGCGCGGCAGGTTGTGTAGAAGAGCAGCGGAACGAATGCGGGCCGGCCGCTCGCACCGACCTAGCCACTTACGGGCGGTACGCCCGTACCACTGCGCGTGATGAGCGGGACGCCCGTAGCACCGAGGCGCACGGGCGAGACGCCCGTGCCACTGTGTCTGAGCGTCGCGCCGGGATCACTTCTTCTTGTGGACTTCCTGGAAGATCGACTGGGAGCGCAGGACGAGGCCGCAGTCGCTTCGCAGGTGGTAGCTCTGGATGTGGACTTCGTCGGCGTAGCGCTGCAGGTCGATCAGCGAGAGGTTGGGCTTGCCCTGCTCGTCAGTCCAGACGGACATCAGGCCGTCGCCGTTGCGACCGTGCTCGAACAGCTCGTTGTAGGTGCTGAGATAGAGGTGGTCGGAGAGGGTTTCGGTCTGAATCGAGGTGATGAACGCGATGCGCTCGGCGATTTTCTCGTCGTGGTCGCGTTCGCCGGCGCATGGAAGCGTGGCGATCAGTCCGCGATCGGGCAGGCGTTCGGGTTCCTCGGTGAGGATTTCCGTGACGGCGGACTTGGCGAACTCGAAGCGAGCAGCGTGCCCGCCGCGGAACATCCAAGCCTCGAACTCGTAGTCGCCGTGCTCGATGCGCTTGCGACTTTCGATGGCGAAGAACTCTGGGTGGAGCGCTCCGCGGTACAAAACCATGTTGTAGGCTTGCAGACTCGAATACTTTGATACTGAGCTCATGTCTTTCCCTAACAAACTTCAGGAAGGCAGAAGCTCCCCTCGCCGCCAGTCAGGCAGCATTGTTGCCATCGCCAATGTAAAGGCAACACAATTTTCACCAATTCATCCAAATTGAGCGGTTTTTGCGCGTGCGGCCGATAAAACCCAATTCCTCGTGGTTGAGAGGGCCGATTGACCGACATGTAGCATGGCCCGCGGCCCAGCGGCCGGCTGTGGAAAAGCCGCCGATTGCGCCTGTAAATCGCGCCGTACCCGCCGCGCCGCAGGCCATCGCCAGCCCGCGGCCCACACGTCATGCCAAGTCTCGCGCAACGCCTGTCGCTGCTGTCCAACGAGCCTCCGAGCGCTGTCGCATCGATCCTCCTGGGGACGCTCGCGACCGCGCGCGATGAAGACGAACTGCAGCTGATCGCGGCGAAGCTGCTGGCGACGCGCCATCCCGCGGCGATCGCCGGCGTCGTTCGAATCCTGCACCGACTGGGCGACGGCGGCCGGGCGCTGGTCGAGCGCTCCAGGTGCGATCTCGCAGCGGGGCTGCTTCGCGTGCTCGATCAGCCGCGGGCGCGCGCGGCGCTGAACGCTCTCGAAGTGCTTGACATCCGCCGCGAGCCTCGGCTGTTGCAGTACGCCCTGCCGCTGCTGGAATCCCGAGCCGAGGGCGTCCCCAGCGCGGCGGCGGCGACCATGCGAAACGTCGTCATGCACCACATGGATCGCCGCGGCGAGAACCTCACCAGTCGCGACTGGCTCGCATTGGACGACGCGGTCGCGGATGCGATGGAATCGTGGCGCCACCATCGCCAGAGCGACGTGCTGCTTGCCGGCGCGGCGCTGACGATCCGCCCCGGGCCGCGCATGCGCGCGATCCTCAGCGAAGAAGACCATCCCGCCTCGTTCGCAATGCGCAGCGTCGTCGAGCGCACGGATGAGCCGATCGTGCGCCGGCACATGCTGCGTTGGCTGATGCACGAGCCGCTGAACCGCCAGGTCATGCGGTGGCTGCACCGCGTCGAAGGCGAGGAGCAGTTCGCGGATGTGCTGTCGGAAGGGTGGCTGCTGCTCCTGCCGCGCGTGCGGCGGGCGCTGCCGCGGGTCGATCGCGGAGGGCACTTTCTGCCGCAGCCTCGTGAAGCGGCGCGTCTGCCCGAGGCGGTGCAGCGCGAGCTGCCGGCGCTTCCCGGATTGCTGGGCCTGAGTTCGCAGCGGCGAGTGGAATTCCTGCGCGATCTGCGGTCGATTCCCTCCGCGGTGGCGCGCATCAAAGCGGTGGTGGAACTGGGCGGCTTCACCGGAGCGGAAGCGCTCGCGACGGCGGCGGAATTCGTGGGCGACGAACACGCGAGCGTCGCGGGCCTGGCGTGCGCGACGATCCTTCAACGAACCGGCGGCGACATCAGCGAAACCAGCAACGCGCCGATGCTGAAGTCTCTGGAGCGTTCGCCGCTGCTTCGCGTCGCGGGGCGTGCGCGACATCGACTGGCGGCACGCAGCGTCGAAGCGTTCTTCGCCCGCTGGACCGCGCTCGATGACGACGCCCGAGCCGCGCTGGCGGCGAAGCTGCTCGCGTCGGACCGCAAGAGCTTCATCGAAACGCTTGCGCATCTCGCGCAGGACCACGACGTCGAGACGGCCGGGCACGCCATCGCGCTGGCCCGGCGGCTGCGCCTGGTGCCGGCGATCGAAGCGCAGCTCCTGCAATGCGCGCAGCGCGAGGAAGGTCGCGTGGCCTCGGCGGCGGCGAAGGCGCTGGCCGACGGCGAACGGCCCGAGCGCCTGGACGTGTTGTGCGACGTCCTCGAACACACCGATCGGCGGGTCCGTGCCAACGCCGTCGAGGCCCTTGCCGCGATCAGTCGCCGCGGCGAACATCGCTTCAGTCCGACGCGAGCGGCGCCCTGGCTTGCGCAACTTGCCGGACACGACGAAAACCGGCTGCGCGGCAACGCTTTGCTCGCGCTGCTGCGCTCGCGGCATGCCCAGGGACACGAACAACTGCGCATCATGCTCCACGACGACCGCCCGCTGCACCGCGCGACCGCGATCTGGGTGGCGCGCACCGGCCGGGCGGGGCAACTCGCGGGCGACCTTCGCCGGCTCGAACACGAGGATGCCCTGCCCGAAATCCGCACCCGCGCCGCGACGGCCCGGCGATGGCTGCGAGCCGACGACGGCGTCGGACGACCACACGAACCCGAAGCCCTGGTGATGGCGCCATGATCCACACGCTTGTCTTGATGTTGTGCCGCTCAATCGCGCGTGCGCCCAGCCTGTCGGTGCTCGAAGGGCCCGTTTGGGCCGGTGGAGACAACCGGAGTGGTGGCCGGGGGGGGAGTGGGGGGGGGCTGCAATCGTTCATGGATACACCCTCGCGCCTGGGCTGGGCGATCGCAATCATCGTGACGGGCGTC
>CAZLDF010000012.1:0-7925 GCA_964558095.1 uncultured Isosphaeraceae bacterium
CTCGCCCAATCTATTGCTGTGAAGCGAACCGCCATTGCCTATCTGCTCTGGCTGGTCGGCCTGCTCGGGCTGTTCGGCCTGCACCGGTTCTACCTCGGCCGCTGGGTCACGGGCCTGATCTGGCTGTTCACCGGCGGCCTGTTCCTCGTCGGGGCGGTCATCGACCTCTTTCTCATCCCCGACATGGTCCGAATCGAAAACCTCTCGCGCCAGTTGCTCCGCTCAGCCGCCCGTGACGCCGGGCGGGGCCACTCCCCGGCCCCGATGAGCGGCAATTTCCGGGCCGCGATCAGCCGGTGAAGTGAGTGCGGGCGCGAAGGAAGGGCCTTGGGGGGGGCGAAGAGCTTGCCGCGGCGCCTCTGCCGGGTCGTCAGGCGTCTCTCGTCAGGCGTCAGACTCGAACAGGCATGAGCAGCTCGACATGGCGATCACGAAGCAACGCCGATCGCCCGCTTGATGGGTCGCCCGTGAAGCTCCGTGAATCGGGCTGAGAGGATTCGAACCTCCGACCTTCTGACCCCCAGTCAGACGCGCTAACCAAGCTGCGCTACAGCCCGCGTTGGGACCATGGTATCACGTTCGTCGCCGCGCGTCGGGATCGATCGGAGTTGGAGCCGATAGGCATGGATGCATCATCGAATCTCCCGGTGCTTCGCCGGCGAAGTTGCAGGATGCGTCTGCGGGCCTCGGAGCGGTCGGTTCGTCGGGGGCCCGATCCGGCCCTAATCGACAAAATGTCTCGTGTGGTCCTTGACTTTGGTCGAGGATTTGACAAAATGTCGAGGTGCGCGTCATCAGTCTGAAGCTGCTCCGCGTGTTCTGGGAGAAGCACCAGGACGCGGCGACGCCGCTCCGAAAGTGGTATCGCAGCGCCCTGCACGCGCACTGGAGAAACATCGCGGACGTTCGTCACACTTTCCCTCACGCCGACGCGGTGAACAACGATCGCGGCGAGGCGCTCACGGTCTTCAACATCGGCGGAAACAAGTACCGCCTCATCACCCGAATCCGATACGATTTTCAGCTCATCAACATTCGGCAGGTGCTTACGCATGCCCAATACGACAAAGGCAACTGGAAGCGATAGCCGACGCCGCGGACGTACTTCGCGGCAGGACGCGCGCTGGAAACTTCCCCGCCGCTTCGTGGATCTGGTCCGCCGATTGCCGCCGCAAGCCATCTGCAATGATGACCAGCATGCGGTTGTCGTCGAGATGATCGACCGATTGATGGCCTGTGAATCGCTCAGCGATGGCCAGGCGACCTACCTCGAGACGCTCGTCCAGCTCGTGCAGGCGTACGAGTCAACGCATCATGCAATAGACGTCTCTCACATGAGCGCGCTCGAGGCACTCAAGCACCTGCTGGTCGAGCACGGCATGTCAGCGAGCAACCTCGCGGAGCTGTTGGATGTCCACACGAGCATGGGCTCCAAGATTCTCAACGGCGAACGATCGCTCACCGTCGAGCACATCAAAAAGCTCTCACGGCGATTCAGGCAAAGTCCCGAAGCATTCATCGATTGAGCGTATGACTACGCATGCTTGTCCCGCTGGATCCGTATGGCCTCGATCGGCACAAGCTTCCCGCTGTTCATGCCCGGGCAGGGCGTGATGCGCTTGACCGTCACCCACGCGCGGTGCGAGCGCAGGTTCTCCGGCCAGAACGGCCAGGTTCTGCACTGCATCGGGCGAGCCTTGTAGATCGAGCAGACCGCCTTGCCGGGGACGCTCGCGCGGTCGAGGAAGATGCAGTCCAGGCCGTGCTCGCTTCGCCGCTCGCGCAGCGACCACTGATCGTCGATGATGTGCGCGTAGTCGCTATAGAACTGCTCGATGGAAACGCCGAGGTCTTTCGCGATCGCCTGGCCTTCTGCTTCGTTGAACCACACAGCCCCTTCGGGTCCCGTGCAGCAGTTGCCGCACTGGGTGCACTGAAAGCGCAGGCCGTCGGAGTACCACTCCGCGCCGGCGGCTGCGCTCGGCTTCGCAGCAGCCTCTGAGCGCTCGTCGGAATCCTCTTCAACGGGAGCGCGCCAAGGTTGCGGCATGCGGCGGGGGGGTTCACCCATCGCCATCGTCCGCGTCCGCCCCCCCCGCGCCACCCGGCCCCCCCGCGCCCCCGGCGCCCCCTGATTCAACCTTCGCCCACTCGTCGATCTTCACAAGATGGACCTGCGGCTCATTTCGCCGCGGCGGAAGGTCGGCCAACTCGTCCGGCCGCTCGTCGTAGGCCACGCGGTCGATGGTGTAGATCGTTTCGAAGCGCCATTGCGGATAGTCATCGAGCGCTTCGTCGATCAGCTCCTCCATCTGCGCCAGCGAACCCGCGGTCGCCCACACCGAAACATACGCGCCGGCTTCGGGATCGTCCTCATCTGCGCCGCTCACGATGATGACCGCGTGCCAGAGCGTCAACCCCAGCGCCCGGCCGGCGTCGTCGCGGTTGTCCATCGGATCGACGTTCAGCTCCAGCGACCAGATGTGGCGAAGCTGAAGCAGCACTTCATCGACATCGGGCGAGAACTCGTCTTCGAGCAGCAGCACCGGGCGAACCTGTAGCGGCATGTTGATGCCATCGTCGGGCAGGTCGGGCCAGGTCTTCGTCGATTCCTTCAGCCCGAACTCCTTGATGATCGCGTCGGCCTCCTTGGTCATCGTCAGCGGGACGTGGATCGCGACGCGCTTCCACTGGTCCATGAAGATTTCGACAAAGGGCTCGTCGGAATTGGCGCCTGCCGCGATCGTGCCGTCCTCGACGAGAAACGTCTCATACTGCGACCAGGAATCGAGGAAGCTGCTCTGCGAGATGGGAGCGGCGCCGAGGAAGACATCGACGGAGCGGTAGGCGTCGCGCGAGCCGATTTCGAGGATCGCGGTGACTTCGCTGGGCAAAAGCGTGAACGCGCGGCGAAGGAGGGGGCGGAGCTTCTCGTGCGAGATCACGATGTGATAGACGTAGGTATCGGGCTCTTCGCCCTCGCCGGAGGTGTACTCGACGGTGAAGCCCGCCTTGGGCGGCGTCATCTCCGGCCCGGGCGCGAGGCCCAGGGGAAAGGCGTAGCCGTCAAGGACGGCCCGCTTGAGATCGGAACGGAGACGCATGTCGCGCATAAGCGAAACATCGTAGCGGCACGGCGAACCGGGGCCAGAAGCCGCCGGGTGGCACCCCCCCACGGGCAAGCCGCTTTGGCCGTGCCCGTGGGGTGAGCCGCCGGGTGGCACGGGCAAGCTGCTTTGAGCTTGCCCGTGGGGTAAGCCGCCGGGTGGCATGGGCAAGTCGCTTTGGACTTGCCCGTGGTCTTCGCGTTGGACGCGGGCGCCGCGATTCTCCACGGGCAGCGCAAAGCCGCTGCCCATGCGACCCGCCGGGAAAGAAACCCAGCGGACGGCCCACTGAGATCAGTGAACGGCCCGCTGAGTTCAGTGGATGATGGACTGAGCACAGTTAACGGCCCATTGAAGTCAGTGGAAAGCGGACTGAACACAATGGGAATCCCGCTGAGTTCAGTGAGCGGCGGATTGAGTTCAATGCAAGATGGACTGAGCACAGTGAACGACGCACTGAGATCAATCAACGCCGGAGAGAGTTCAGCAGGTCCGGGGACTCCGGGAGAGTTTGCCGGGACTCCGGCAACGATCGCCAGAAGATTCAATTCGTCTTAGGATTGCCTTTCCAGCTCCCCATTCGCCCTTAGCCGCTCAATGTATGCCTGGGCCTGCTCATTCGTCGTACCCGGTTGGCACATGAGCATCAATATGTTCATGCCGTAAGAACGATCGCCGCCTCCGGTAAGCTGCATAGCAAATGCGTTGTAGCAGACACCGTTGCGCGAACGCCGTACGACTTCCTTTGCGAGGTCCGCAGACAGAAACCCCAGTTGCTCACCGTTTGGCCGCTTGACCTTGACGGCGTTCTCGTCATAGGGGTTGTTCTCGTCGTGGTCGAGCGTCAATTCTTCAAGCCTGCATGCTCGCTCGGCGATCCTCTGTCGGCTACTACCATCGTCATTCTTGTGACTGATGCCTGCGATCTTGGTGAAGAAGTGTTTCACCTGACCTTCTGGGATGAAAACATTTTTCTTGACGCGTTCCGCCTCGCGCGTCAAGCGAACTGATTCCCGACGTCGCGCTCGCAATGCTTGAATGCGCTGCCATAGAGATGGACGACGATCCAGTTTTGTGATGTCCTCGATTCGTTCGATGGTTGCCATGCCCGTCCCCAAGGCTTCCGCTGACGCGGTGGCTTCGTCTCGTGCATCGATTGTGAGTGGTCTTACTCGCTGACCAGTTGCGTTCCGCCCATAAACACGGAAGACTCGAGTTGCTGTCGAATCGTTGGACATGCATTGGTCGCCTACACCCCATCCGGCGGTAATTGTACATTCTGCGGAGCCTCACACAGGCAAACCGCGCTGGAGCATCGCCACATGAGCCAGTCAACCAGTGGGAAGCCGCCGAATGGAGTGCGGGCTGGATTCTGCTGAGTTGCGGCAACTCGTCGCGTTCCCAAGGCTTCGCCCTTGCAGGGTGGCGACAGTCCCCATGCAATACGGCGGGAGCACGAACGGTCGTAGTAGGCGGTTTGTCCACACGATCGGAACCCTAGGCATGCGGTATTGACACCTCGGTTCGACCGCTCCTACGGTGTAGTGGAACCTAAGCGCAACGAGACGAAAGGAATCAACATGGCTAGTACGACGAGATTGCTCGCAGAGAAAACCCACAACGACGTCGAAGAGGTGGAGCGCCGGGTGTTCTACACGCTCAGTGACAACAAGCCCGAGCAGCTTCATCGAGTCACGAAACTGGTGTCCCTCTTGGTGAAGCACCTACATGAGAAGCGCCACCTTTCTGCGGCAGAAATCGACGAACTCCTGCTTGAATGCGCAGACGGGTAAGTAGGTTGAAGGGCGGCGACAATCTCCATGCGACGCCTCCCCTAGTGCCTTGTGCGTCGTCCCCTGTGCCTCATCGCGCTCTCGTCAATAGTGGGATTCGCGGCCGCGCTCTTCCCACCCTACGTCTAACACGCAGCAACCGCCCGATTCAAGCGGCACCGAGGTGAGCTTTTCTCACCTCATCGCTTTGCGCCAGTTTTGCGGCCTCATGGTGCTGGACGATCTCTCCCACCTCCAGCACGTAGCCGTACTTGGCGGTGTGCTGTGCCATGTGGGCGTTCTGCTCGGCGAGCAGGGTCGAGGTGCCGCAGCCCCTCATTTTGATCTTCCTGTATCATCCGCCGCCGGTGGACTTGCAAGGGCAGCGACGCATGGCGGAACAGGTGCAGCAGCAGAATCAACATGGGGGGGCTCGCGCGCACTGGGGCAGCCGGCTGGGGTTCATCCTCGCTGCGGCGGGGTCGGCGGTGGGGCTCGGCAACATCTGGGGGTTCCCGTACATGACCGGCCGCAACGGCGGCGGGCTGTTCGTCCTGGCGTATCTCGCGTGCGTCGCGCTTGTCGGCGTGCCGATCATGATGGCCGAGATTCTCATGGGCCGCACAGCGCAGCGATCGCCGGTCGGCGCGTTTCGCTCGCTCTCGGCACCGCGAAGCCCGTGGGTGGGCGCGGGATTCCTCGGCGTCGCGGCGGCGTTCGTGATCCTCTCCTTCTACAGCGTCATCGCCGGCTGGAGCATGCACTACATCTGGCTGTCGATCACGGAGGGTTTTGGGGGGAAGTCGGGCGAGCAGATCAGCGCCATGTTCAGCGATGTGGCGACGAACCCGGCGCTGTGCACACTCTGGCACGTCATCTTCATCGTGTTGACCATGGCGATCGTGGCGGCCGGAATCAAGGGCGGGATCGAATTGTGCACGAAGGTGCTGATGCCCGCCCTGTTCGTGATCATGATCGTCCTGCTGATCTGGTGCATGACGACGGACGGGTTCGCGCCCGGCGCCAAGTACATCGTCGGCATCCACGATGAGGACGTGATGTCGAGGCTTGGAGAACTGACGCCGCGATTCACCGCTGCGAGCTGGCTCGAAGCGCTGGGTCAGGCGTTCTTCTCGCTCTCGCTGGGGATGGGCGCGCTGATTACCTATGGCAGCTACATGCGGCGCGATGAGGACATCGTGTCCACTTCGTTCATCGTGGCGGGGCTCGACACCATGGTGGCCCTGCTCGCGGCGTTCATCGTGTTCCCCATCGTGTTCGCGGCGGGTTTGCAGCCGGCGCAGGGGCCGGGTCTGGTGTTCGCGACCATCCCAATCGCGTTCAGCCAGATGCCCGGGGGATTGCTGCTGGCCCCGCTGTTCTTTTTGCTGCTGACCGTGGCTGCGGTCACAAGCTCGATTTCGCTGCTCGAGGTCGCGGCGAGCTATTTCATTGACGAGAAGGGCTGGACCCGCGGCCGCGCGACGTTGTTCACCGGCGGATGCGTTCTGCTGCTGGGCATTCCCAGCGCGGTCGCTGGGGGTTCGATGTTGTTCGGACAGGGGGTTTCCGGTTTTCTGTCGGGGATCTTCGGCGAGTCCGCGGCGATGAACTGGTTCGATGCGCTGGTGTATCTGACGTTCAATCTCATGTTGCCGATCGGGGGGCTGGCGATTGCGTGCTTCGTCGCATGGCGAGTCGGGGCGCGCGCCAGAGAAGAAAGCTTCAAGACCGGTTCGCGGCTTGGGTCGCTCTATTGGGGATGGGTGCAGTTGCTGAGATTCATCGTCCCGATCGCCGTGATTGCGGTTTTGCTGCACGCCGTTGGTGTCATCTGATGCGGCGCAACGCGGTTTCTTTCAACGTGGAGACTCCATGGACACCTTCTGGAATGGCATCAACGAAATCAACAACGTCATCTGGGCCGACTGGGTGCTCTATGTCGTGCTCGGCGTGGGCATCCTCTTCACGCTCTGGAGCGTCTTCGGCCAGTACCGGGCGCTGACGCACGGCGTGCAGGTGGTCCGCGGCGTTTATGACGACAAGGCCGATCCCGGCGCGATCAATCACTTTCAAGCGCTTTCGACCGCGCTTTCCGCGACGGTGGGCCTGGGCAACATCGCCGGCGTGGCTATTGCCATCTCGCTCGGCGGCCCCGGCTCGGTCTTCTGGATGTGGGTGGTCGGCGTCGTCGGCATGTGCCTCAAGATGACCGAGGTCACGCAGGCCATGCTCTTCCGCGACACGAGCGATCCGGAGAATCCGCACGGCGGGGCGATGTGGGTGTGCAAGGAGGGCTTCAAGAAAGTCAGCCCCGTGCTGGCGCCACTGGGAATTGTCGTCGGCGGCATCTTCTGCGTCACGCTCATCGTCTCGACGATCACCGGCGGCAACATGTTCCAGGCGTGGAACGTCGCCGACATTTCCTTCACCTACTTCGGCATTCCCAAGATCGTCACCGGCATCATCCTCGCCGTGGCCGTCGGGCTAGTCATCATCGGCGGGATCAAGCGCATCGGCGACGTCGCGAGCAAGATCGTGCCGTTCATGTGCGCCGTGTACATCCTCGCCGGGCTCTATGTCATCGTCGTCAACCTCGGCGAGATTCCCGCGCTCTTCGCGCTGATTTTCCGCGAAGCGTTCAGCCCCAGCGAAGCCACCGGTGCGTTCATCGGCGGGACGGCGGGGTATGGGTTCCTCAAAGGAATGCAGCGAGCGCTTTTCTCCAACGAAGCGGGTCAGGGCTCCGCGCCGATCGCCCACTCCGCCGCGAAGACCGACGAGCCCGTTCGCGAGGGCGTCGTCGCCGGGATCGAGCCGTTCGTGGACACGCTGTGCGTATGCACAATCACCGCGCTCGTCATTCTGCTTTCGGGCGCGTGGAATCGCGACCCGGCGCTCACCTATGCATCAGACGCGCTCTCCATTTCGATGGTCAACGGCGCGGACGGGCAACCGCTGCGTGACGAGGACGGCCTGTATCACTGGGCGATCGGCGATGTCGCCGTCGAGGTCGCCGATGAAGGGGAGGCGAGCAATCAGATGC
>CAZLDF010000013.1:0-4306 GCA_964558095.1 uncultured Isosphaeraceae bacterium
CCTCTGGATTCCTGCTTTCGCAGGAATGACGGACGTGCGCAGGAATGACGGGCTTGCGCAGGAACGACGCGCGCGGGAATGACGAATCTACTGATCTTCCAAAAGCACGACGCTCGCCTCGTCATCGTCATTGACCAGCACCATCCCGATGATGAAGCCGTCGCGGCGGGAGACGACGCACGCGCCGTGCATGCTCGGGTCGATGTTGACGGCCCGGTCGATGCGCCACGTGCGCGCGGTGTCACCGACCGACAATCGAGCGGCGGAGACGGGCACGGGCGAATCGGTTGAATCGGCGACGACGATGCAGTCTTCGGGCGCCGCCGCAGCGCGCATTCGCGCGCTCGGCCAGATCGATCGCGATTCAACTTTCGCTCGCAGGCTCGCGGCGTCCATCATGCCCACGCCGTCGTGCGACCACAGAAGCTCGCGCACCGGCGGCACGGCGGCGCCGGCGACCTCAAGCTGCACCGTGCCCGAACGCGCGTCTTCATTGGGCATGAGCACATCGATCGGGCCGAAGAGCCCCTTGTCCGTCAGAAGCGTCCAGCCATGAACCGACTCGTCGCTGCGGAAGACGACGCCTTCGCGCCAGGTCATGCGCGCCCGCAGCGGCTGGGGCATGGGCTCGCCGCCGGGCAGCAGATCGCTGCCAATCGCGACCACTGGCTGCCATTTCAGCCACTTTTCGTCCGGCTCGTGATGGACGAGAAACCGGTGGCCGGTGCGCACGGGGTTGCCGGGCTCGTCGGGCGTGGCGACCGTGACGCCGCCGAGGATGAGCGTTTCGAGCGAATTGACGCGCACCTGCACGCTGGTGAGTCCGATGTCGGCGTCAAGCCCGCCGGAATCCCAGAAGACGCTGTTGTCGCGAACGATATTGACGTATGGCCCTTCGATGAGGGCGAGCGCCTCGACCGCGCTTCCGTCGCTGGCCAGCCCGACGCTGCGCACGCGGCCGATGCTGACTTGTCGATAGATGATGGGCGAGCCGCGCGTGAGCGAGCCGCGCTTGGGCGTCTGCAGGACGATTTCGAGGTCGCCGGGATCGACCGAGGCGATGACGGGCGATTCATCGAGCCCGACGAAGGTGTGCTGGGGGGGCGCGGCGACGTCGCCGGGCAGGACCGCGACGTACCGCGAACCCATGATGGTTTCAAGCCCTTCGATGCGGCTGAGCCCAAGCTGCGGCCGCACGATCCAGAACCGAGTGCCCGCGCGGGCGATGTCGTCGGCGCGCGTGCGAAGCGAGATTTCGACATCGACCGCGTCGAGACCGGGCGACAAGTTGACATCGCGCACATAGCCCACGTCGATGCCGCGATATCGAACGGGGTCTTCGGCGGAGATGCCGTGGCCTTCGGTGAAGTGAACGGTGACGATGACGCCGCGCATCGACCAGGCCCGCCACGCCAGCCACACCGCGAAGATCGCCGCCGCCAGTGGAATCAGCCACGCGACCGACAGGCGGCGCTCGGGCTTGACCACCGCGCGCGGCACGGCGACGGTCTGGGCCGGCGCCGCGCCGCTCACGAATCACGCTCCCACAAACTATGCGGATCGAACGACGCCGCCGCGAGCAGGCTCAGCAGCACGCACGCGGCAAACGCGATCGCGGCGGGCCCGACGTTGACCTCGATCGAGTTGCCAAGCTTCAGCACCGCCACGAGCACCGCGACAAGCAGCACGTCGAGCATGCCCCAGCGGCCGGTCCACTCGATGACGGTGTACGTCATCGCGCGGTGGCGCTTCGGCAGCGGCAGCACGCTCGTCGTCAACACCAGCAGACCGAACAGCTTGCTCAGTGGAAACACGACCGAACACAGCAGCACGATGACCCCGACCAGCCACTGACCCTCGGCGAAGAGCGTCGTGATGCCCTGAAGGATGCTCGCTTCGTGCCGGTGACCAAGCTGCTCGATCCGCAGCATCGGAATGCTGATCGCCACGGGATAGAGCACGATGGCGGCGACGGCGAGCGCCGCCGTGCGACTGTTGGACCGCAGCGCGTCCGAACGGCGCTGCATCGAGCAGCCGCAGCGGACGCAACAGGCTCGCATGCCTCGAGTGACGGGATTCACGAGTTGCGCCAGCCCGCAGCAGGTGCAGGTGCGAAGGGTCGCGACGGGTTGGAGATCGTCGGGCATGGGTTGTCCGAAGATCGTACGCGCGCGCGGCGAGCTGTTACAAAAGCTTGCCCCGTTGGTTTAGAACTTCGTTTCGCCGTTGACGACGCTCTGCGTGCCATTCTTCTGCGGCGTCTCGAGCAGGTCGGCGATCAGCTCCAGCCGAGTTGCGACGAACTCCATCGACTCCGGGCGATCGTCGGGGTGAAGCTGCACGCAATCGAGGATTTGCTTGGAAAGCAGCGGGTGGATGCGCGGGTTCTTGACGTGGGGGGGGATCGGCGCTTCGACCTGCGAGGTGTCCAGCGCGCCGGAATACAGACTGCTGGCGTCGTCCTTGGGCGGCAGCGCGGTCGGAATGACATCGCGCACCAGCACCCAGTACATCATCGCGCCGAAGTTGTAGATGTCGGTCTTGGGGGTGATGGTCTGTCGGTGCGCCTGCTCGGGCGCCATGTAGCCTGGCGTTCCCTGAATGCGCTTCTTGACCGTGCCGATGGGACACGCCTGGCCGAGGTCGATGATCTTGACGTGCTTTTCTTCGGTGATGAGCACGTTGCTGGGCTTCATGTCGGCGTGGACGAAGCCGCGCCCGTGCATGTGCGCCAGGCCGAGGGCGACTTCATGGAAGACGCGCACGGCGTCGGAGTAGGTCTTGGGCAGGTTGTGCTCGAGCGTCTGAGCATCGACCAGCTCCATGATGAGCGAGACCGCGCACACCTTGAACATCTTGCGATGCTTGATCATGCGGTGCATCGCGCGGATGTTGGGGTGATGCAGCTTCGATCCCACGCTGTACTCGACCTGCACTTGGTCGAGGAAGCGCTGGTCCTTGTCCGTGAGCTTGCTGACGTGCTTGAGCGCCCAGACCTGCTTGGACTTGGCGTCCTGCACGGCATAGAGGACCGACGCGGCGCCCTCGCCGATCTTGGCGAGTATCCGGTAGCCCGCGATGTCTTTCACAGCCGTGGACATGAAAACCTCTACGGGCGTGCCCCGCGAGCGGGCGAAGAAAAGCGCGAAGACTTACCGATCGGCCGTCGGCCGCACACACATGTGCCTGACACGAACTCCGCGGGTTCCGGCGACGCACGCGGCACAGCACCCGGCGTGAACCAGCCGGACGCGGCAGGCACAGGTCCGAATCAGGGGTTATCAGCGTATCGGCTGAATGAAGGCCTATCAACGGCGGGGGCGGGACTTTCTCCGCCTCCGGCGCCGCAGCCACCGCAGTGGCGACGTGGCGCCCACCGCTTGTGGACGATTCGACTCGCCTCAGCAGACCCCCGCGTGCTTATCGCCGCGCGTGGAGCAGTTGCTCGCGGAAGCGGGCTTCCGCGAAGTGGCGGCCGGGATCGACGGTGCGGTCGTTGACGTCGCGGTGGAGAAACACCCGATCGGCCGGGATGGCGAGTTCTCGCTGGAGGCGCTGGACCAGCCGGATGAGGTTTTCGAGCTGCTTCTCGGAGAACGGCTGGCGGTCGCCGTCGCCGACGAGGCAGATGCCGATGGAGCGCTGATTGTGGTGGTCCGCGTCCGGCCCGGCGGTGTGGACGCCGGGAAGCTGGTCGTTCCAGCGATAGCCGACGTGGACGGCCCCGTCTCCCAGCCCGCGGCCGTTGCCGATGATGAAGTGATATCCGAGGCCCTGATAGCCGTAGGAGCGGTGCAGATGGTGGATGGCGTCGGCGTCGGCGGCGGGCAGTCCGAGGTGATGGATGATGATTCCCGTCCAGCGCTGCCGGTCCAGCGGCGCGTCGATCAGGAACACCGGATCGACCTGCGCCGATTCGCCGTACTGCTCGATGTTCGCCGCGAGAAACCCCGTCCGAGGCGTGGCGCTGTCCGTCAGCGCCAGCACGCCGCCCACCAACGTCACCATGGCGACAAAGCTGCACCACACCGCGGCCGTGCGCCGGTCCGGGCCGCGGGAAACCATGTCGCGCTTGCTTGATCGACTGCTCACTGCGTCCATGCTCGTTGTGAGGGTGCGGGTCTGTGTTTCTATCGGATGCGCACGCGTCGGATTCTTGAGATTCGATGTGTTTTCCCGCGAAGCGCATTCGCAGCTGCTGCGATTGCGAGATTATTCCGGACCTGCCCGGCGGTCAGTTTGTACTGGAAAAACGCGAGACCCGCGTCGTTTCACTCACGAAGCAATCGCGCTCGCAACGCCGGCT
>CAZLDF010000014.1:0-10130 GCA_964558095.1 uncultured Isosphaeraceae bacterium
AGCGGTCCCGCTGCGGACCGCTGCGTGCTGTTGGTGTTGTCGGCAAACCGACTTCGCTCGATCTGGCGCGGCGCCTATGGGCAGGGAATGCCGAAGTGGGTGATGGTGTAGGTGACGTCGGCGATGGTGATCTGACCGTCGCCGCAGGGCGGGGCGGAGTCGCAGGGGCAGTTGCCGACGCACCCGAAGTTGGAAAGCACCGTGGTGATGTCGGCGATGGTGATCGTGCCGTTGCCGCCGGCCGGCGCGCAGTCGTGCGCACACGGATCGCAGGGCACGCACTCGCAGCAGAAGATGATCGAGCCGTCGGGCTGGGGCTGGGCGACGATCTCGCATCGCGTGCCGGGCGGGCAGTCGCCGAGGCACTGCGGCGCGCCGCCGGGGGTTTGAATGCGGACCGTGTCGGTCGTCGAGCCGGACATGCCGGCGAGCGGGCTTCCCGGCGCGCCGACGAAGTCGATGCGATAGGTGATGTCGAAGAAGCTGTCCACGGCCCAGTCGCCGCCCGGCGGGCCGAGGCGGGTGAGCGTGGTGTGACCGGGGCTGGGCAGGCCGAAGTCGGTTCCGGCGACGATGCGCAGCAAGTCGAAATCGGGGTCGCCGATGATCTGCCCGAAGAGGCGGAACATGTCGGTGTCGAAGTCCTGGACGGCGTCGCCCGGCACGCGCGGCGCCATGTGGACTTCCATCGACACGGGCAAATTGATCATGCGGTTGAAGCCGGCGAGCGCGCCGGTTCCGAGCATGGGCATGAAGAGCACGGAGTCCGCGCACGACTCGTCGCCGCCGAGCGTTCCGCCGGGATACTGACACTGACCGGGCACGGTTGGGAAGCTGCACACAACGCCACCAGGCCCGGGGCAGACGATGTTCGTGAGCACCGAATCGATTTCGATCGTCGTGGCGGGAGGCAGGCCGTCGATGATGTTCATGTCATCGGCGGGCGTGGTGTAGTCGCAGCCCTCCGGCGGCACGTCGCCTGTCCCCCCCCCGCCCCCATTGTCGGGGACGATGCACGCCGGGCCGGCGCCGGCGATCTGGCACTCGGTCGGCGACATGCACTCGCAGGATTCGACCGTGAACTCGCCGCTGTTCGGCTGATAGCGCAGGCACTTGGGCTGGCAACGTTCGTCTTCGCCAGGGCAGGGCACGGGCAGGCACGAGGTTTGTGACTGATCCGGGCCGCACACGAGCGGCACGCACTCGCAACAAAGCTCCCACGAGCCGTCATTGGGGTTGTAGTTCAGGGTCTGTTCACAGACTTCGCCCACGGGGCAGGGCAGCTCGCACTGCGGCGTGGGCGCGCCGGCGCGCATGCGGACCGTTCCCGTCGTCGAGCCGGACATGCCGGCCAGCGGGCCGCCCGGCGCGCCGACGAAGTCGATTCGATAGGTGATGTCGAAGAAGCTGTCCACGGCCCAGCTTCCTCCGGGCACCTGCGTCAAGGTCGTTTGTCCGGGACTGGGCATTGCGAAGTCGGTGCCGCCGGTGATGCGCAGCAAATCGAAATCGGGATCGCCCATGATCTGCCCGAACAGGCGGAACATGTCGGTTGGAAACTCCTGCACCGATCCCGGCGCCGGCGGCGCGGAGTGCATTTCGATGCTGACGGGAAACTGGATGAACCGGTTGTAGCCCGCGAGCGCGCCGGTTCCCTGCATCTGCCCGCCGAAGATGGTGTCGGCGCAGTGCCGACGCCCCAGCGCGCCGCCCGGCGAATCGCACGGCGGATTGGCGAAGCTGCACACGAGCGAGGGGCATGCCTGGATCTGGTGGGACGCTTCCCACTCGATCGTCGAAGCCGCGGGCAAACCATCGACGATCCTGTGATCGTCATCAGGGCTGATGTAGGTGCATCCGTCCGGCGGCATGTCGGCTGTGCCGCCCGCGTCGGGAACGATGCAGATGGTGTAGGGGCCGCCCGCGACCGTCGGGTGACACTGCAGCGGCGGGGCGCAGTCGCACTGTGTGATGATCGTGAAGCCGGTGAAGGGATCGAAGTGCATGCAGCGAGCGACGCACTCATCGCCTTGCTCCGGGCAGGCGACGTCCAGACAGAAGAGGCCTGAATCGTCGGGCTGGCATGCGGGGCCGGCGTTTTGAAGTTCGTTGCCGCCGCCGCCCGCTCGTGCAACAGCGATGTTCTTTGCGCCGCCGTTCAATCGCGCCGCCGCCGGCGGTGGAACGATGATCGCCGACGCAGCGGTCGTCGCCAGAAGGATCGCCGCGAGGGCAAGGCTTCTGGCGCCGTGCCAAACCACGTGCCGGGTGTGCGAATCGACGCGCGAATCACCAAACCGTGATGCTCGTGTGTGCTTCATTGAGTTGCCGCTTCCTTCCCCGCTGAGCGCATGATGACAGGCGGCTGGGATTCCGCAAGACAAAAGCGGTGTCCGCGATCGCAATTTGGGTGAAGTGTGTCAAAGATGCCGCCCCTGCGTGGTTTGAGGACGTCTGCTCGTTCGGGTTCCGGTAGTATTGGAGCGGGGTGCGAAAGCAGCTTCGGCCCCCAGCGGAGCGCGCGCCCGTGTGGCCTTTCCTCGAAGACTCGTCCGACGACGGTTACCAGAGGCTACGCGCGAACTGAAAGTGGTAGGAGCGCGCAACACAATGACGTTGATTGCCGAACCCTATCGATGCTTCGGTCATTGAGGCCGAAGAATCGATCACAGGCGAGGACGCCTGTGCCAGCATTCTGTTAGGCGCTTTAAGGAAACAGCGAAGACTCTTGCTACGCGCTCGCGCCGGCGGTGGCGACGGCGGCGGTTGTCGCGGCCGCCATCGCGGGGGTGGCGATGGGCGTCGCGACGGCGCGCTGCGCCGCGTAGCGCTCCTGCGCTGCTTCGATGATGAGCTTGAGCAGGTCGGCGTAGCGCAGGTCGCCCATTTCCGCCATGAGGTTCAGCTTGCCGTCCCAGCACCAGCCGGGATTCGGGTTCACTTCGAGCAGTTTGATCTTGCCGCGGGAATCGGCGCGGAAGTCGAAGCGGGCATAGTCGCGGCACTCGAGGCGCTCGAAAAGCAGCGTGGAGTGGTCCACCAGACGCCGCTGCGTGTCTTCGTGGATGCGCGCTTCGTGGAAGGTGATGTTGGTCCAATAGGGCGAGTCGGGGTGCCACTTGGACTCATACCCGAGAATTCGCGGCAGATCGTCCGGCAGCTTGGAGAAATCGACTTCGAGCACCGGCAACGCGCGGATGGTCAGCCCAGGGTTGCCGATGATGCCGACGCTGTATTCGGCGCCGGTGAGGTATTCCTGCACGAGAATCGGCCGCCCGGGCAGCTCGTCGCGCAAGTGCGCCAGGTAGTTCATGAGCTGCATGGACGAGTGGACGACCGCCTCGGCGGTGATGCCGATGCTGCTGTCGCCGAAGTTGGGCTTCACGAGCGCGGGGAAGGCCGAGGGCAGCGTCGCGGCCTGATCGGCGGGGTCGAAGTACGTTTCCGCCGGAACGGGGATGTCCAGCCGCTCGGCGATGGCGCGCACCAAGGCCTTGTTGTAGCACAGGCCCAGGCACGTCGGCCCCGCGCCGGTGTAGGGGACGTTCAGCATTTCCAGCACCGCGGGCACGTGCAGCTCGAGGAACGCGTTGTTGCGATAGCCCTCGTCGCACAAGTTCAGCACGAACGCGGGTGGGTCGGCGCGCACGTCGGCGAGCAGCGTCGAGTGATTGGCGAGGAAGCGGAAGCGGTATTCCGAGAGTTCCTCGAGCGCGCGCTTCAGCCGATCGATCGTGTCGATGTCTTCGGGGTTGAACTGGCCGCCGCGCTTGACCGAGTCGGGCAGCGACGGATCGCCCATGAGCACGGTGACTTCGGGAAAGAGCGGGCCGCGTCGGGTGGTCGGCGCGGGTCGTGGCGGCGACTCGGCCGTCACGAAGATGCGGTGCGCCATCATTCCCAGGTCCTGCTGGCGCGTCGAGTCCGACGCCATGGGCGCGTGGAATCGCACGTTCGAAAAGCCCGCCCGTACCAGCAATTCCTCGATCTGCTGCTGGCTGTAAAGTCTTTCCGCGTAGAACTGGTCGGCGATCACGCCGCGCTCGGCGTGAACGACCACTTCGCGCGAAATCAGCCGCTGCTGATCGCCGGAAAGCGACCGTTCTCGGCAGACAAAGTGGTTCTCGTCGATCCACTCCCAGCTTCGGCGTTCGAAGTTGCCCCGCATCCAGTCGCCGTCGGTGATGTCGAGCACGAGCGTGGCTTCGGGCTTGAGCACGCGCATCACCGAGCGCAGCACAGCCAGGTCGTCCTCGACGCGGTCGAAGTAGCCGAAGCTGTTGCCCATCAGCGCCACGCAGTGAAAGTGCTGCGGCTGAAGGCGGAACTTGCGGGCGTCGCCCTCGTGAAAGGTCACCGCGAGACCCTGCTGCTTGGCGCGGCGGCGCGCCAGGCGAATCAAATAGCGCGACCGATCGACGCCCGTGACGTGGCGGAACCCGCGACGGGCCAGCTCCAGGCAATGGCGTCCCTGGCCGCAGCACAGGTCGAGCACGCGGCTGTTGGCTTCCAGACCCGCGACGCGAATGAGCATGCCGACGTCGCGCTGCGTGTTGACGTCGTTTTCCACGACGTCGCCGTCGGTCTTGAGATACACACTGTTGAAGAGCGTCCGCCACCATTCGTTGGGCAGGTGGCGTTCGAGGTCGGAGACCGGGCCGATGGTTCGCGTGGGACCGGGCGGCGGAAAGACCGGCGCCGAACCGTTGGAACCCTTGGATGATGTGGATGAGCGAGCGGCTCCCGTGGAACCGCCGCGGATCGGATTTGGTTTTTCAGCCATCGGAGCTTCGGGCGTGCCTGGCCAGTGGACGGCCGAACCGGTGAGCGGATGCGGCGGACACACGAGTCAGCCGCGGCGAGCAGGCCCCGATCGATCGAACGAACGATGGAGCCGCCATGTCCCGAGAACGGACGCAGACGAAACCGTCTGTGAACAGCAGGTATGTTCGCATCGCTGCCGGGTAAATCAAGCGCCTGACGGGTTGGTTGTCAAAGAAAACCGTGCGGTGCCGCGCGGAGCGCGCCGGCCGCCGCGTCGCCCGCCGCGGAGCACGCCGATTTCAAGCGCCAGCGGAGCGACGAATTCGCAAACCAGCGCGTCGCCGCTGTGGACATCGTGTCGCTTCCACCAGCCGGTCCACCCGCGAGAGCGGAAAATCCGCTTGTGAGCGTCGATGTCGCACCGCAGCACCGGGCCGTCGTGAAGCCGAAGCGTCAACAATCGCCCGCGGTCCAGCCGCGTTCGCCCGCCCAGGCACGCGGGATGAAACCGGTCGATGACGGGCGCGACGGACACGGTTGCGTTGCGAAGATTGGCGTCGGTGAGGGGGATGGTGAAGGTCGAGCCGGATCGGCCATCGACGACCGACCCGTCCAGGCGCCGCCACGGCGGCTCGCCCGGCAGCGTCAGCCACGCGCGGCCCTGCAGCGGGGGGATCGCTGGACCGCAACACGCCGGCCGAACGCCCGAAAGCCAGATGAGCGTGGCGAAGTTCGCGGTGCGTTTGCGCGACCAGAATGAATCGTCGCCGCGGATGAGGTGGTCGTACCCGTCGCGCAGCTCGCCGACGCGGCGCGGCGTGAGACCGGCCTCGAACATCGCGTGCTCCGCCACCGCCACCGCGCGGTACGGGCCCGCCGACTGCTTGAAGTAGATGCGCTCGCCCGGCTCGATGGAATCGTATGGGACACGAGCATCCCTCGTGAGCCGGCACTCGACCCACTTCCGGCCGGCAAGCAGCAGATCAAGATACGGCTGCATCAGGACGGCGACGTGTATCACGGGAAAGAATGACCACGGAGGCACGGAGACACGGAGAAGGATTCCTGTTTGGTTGGGGATGCGGCGTCCTACAACACTCGGCGCGTGATGCCGTCCTTGAGGACTGGAGCATGGAAGTTCATGATGAGCCCCACGCGTGCGTTGAGGAGCTTCATGTACGTCAACAATTGAGCTTCATGCGCCGCTGCAACCCGTTCAATCGCCTTGAGTTCGACGACCACCTTTTCGTCGATGAAGAGATCGACGCGATAGCCTTTATCGAAACGAATGCCCTTGTATTCGATGGGAAGCGCCAGCTGATGGTTGTAGCGAATGCCACGAAGGTTGAGTTCATGGATGAAGCACGTCTCATACACCGATTCAAGGAGGCCGGGCCCGAGATGGCGGTGCACTTCAATGCCGGCGCCGATGATCGCTTGTGTAAGTTCATCATGTATCAGATCGCGTCGAGCAGGCAAGCCAAACCACCTCTCATGGACAGACCTACAACCCCCCTCCGTGTCTCCGTGCCTCCGTGGTAGTCCTACTTCTTCGCCGCGCGGACCATGCGCTGGATGACGTCGGTCGAACCGAGGCCCGGGCGATGGGCGAGCACGCGAATGTCGATGCCCAGCTCGCGCGCCGTGGGATACTCGTTGATGTCCTGCGGCTTGTAATCCCCCCCCTTCACGTACACGTCCGGCACGATGGCGCGAAGAAGCTGATCGACGGTGGGTTCCTCGAAGACGAGCAGATAGTCGATGCAGTTGAGTTCACTCAGGATTTCCAGCCGCTCCTTCTCGTTGTACACCGGCCGGCCGGGGCCTTTCTGCGAGCGCACCTGGCTGTCGGAGTTCACCGCGACCACGAGCACGTCGCCGCACTGCTTTGCTTCGCGGAGATACGCGACGTGCCCGGCGTGGATGACGTCGAAGCAGCCGTTGGTGAAGACGACACGCTGGCCCGCTTCGCGGTGCACGGCGATCTCGATGCGCAGTTCATCGAGCGTGCGAACCTTGCCGTCCATCGGCTTGTGACGCAGGAGGATTTCGCGATGGATCGACGCGAGGGGGATCGGCTGCGCGCCGAAGACTTCGACTTCGAGCCCTGCGGCGGCGTTGGCGAACTGGACGGCGTCGAGCCACGGGAACTGGTTGGCGCGCGCCGCCGCCAGCGCCGCCAGCACCATGTCGCCCGCGCCGGTGACGTCATAGACGCTGCGCGCGATCGTCGGCACGTGCCGCGGCTTCCCCCCCCCTTCCCCACGGCGCTCCGCCAGCAGCGCGCCGTGCCGATCCAGCGTCAGCACCACCGCATCCAGCTCAAGCTCCGCCAGCAGCTTCGACGCGAGACCGGCGTTGTGAAGCTCGGTGGCCTCCAGCGGCGTGTCGAGGCCCGTCGCCAGCTCCGCCTCCGTCCGGTTGGGCGTGATCGCAGTCGCGCCGCGATACTTCGCATAATCTTCGATCGCTGCGGGATCGACGAGCAGTTCCTTCTTCTTCGCCCGGCAGAGCCTGACCAGCGCTTCGCACAGCGCATCGCAGCACACGCCCTTGTTGTAATCCTCGAGGCAGACGACGTCGCAGGCGTCAATGTTCGCTTCGATCAGCCGCAGCAGTTCGTCGCGCACGCCGTCGCTGATCGGGCTTCGCGATTCGTAATCCAGCCGAAACATCTTCTGCGGGTGTCGATGCTGCGCCAGGCCGATGAGGCTGCGTTTGACGGTCGTGGGGCGCGACGGATCGACGATGATGCCGGCGGTTTCGCAATCGCCGGCGTCGAGCGCGGCTCGCAGTCGCGTGCCTTCGGCGTCATCGCCGATCACGCCGAAGCAGTGGACGGTCGCCTTCAGGCCGCGCAGGCAGAGCGCGACGTTCGCCGCCCCGCCCGGCTGATCGTCGGTGCGCGTCGCCTGCAGCACCGGAACGGGCGCATCGGGGCTCAGGCGCTCGGCGGCGCCGTACACGTGCTGGTCGAGCATGAAGTCGCCGACGAGCAGCGCGGTGAACGGGTGGTAGGCGTTGAGACGGGCGAGCAGAGACATAAGGGGGGGGTGATTTAGTGATGAACTTGTCACGCCGGACCTGAGTCCGCGAAGGTCCGGGTGATTTGGTGATTTGGTGATTTGGTGATTTGGTGATTTGGTGATTTGGTGATTTGGTGTGTCAGTGACTACGTCGCAATGCCGCCCTTCGTCGCCCCGTGCCTCCGTCGCTCGCTTCCTACGCTCCGACTGGCGCCGGTTTCGCCGCCACGACGTCCAGCACGCGCTCGCGAAAGTCCTCCGCTCCCGCGAAAATGTCTAGGTTCACCTGCGGCACAACGATCGAAACGGGCCAGCGCTGCCATTGTATCAGCGGGCGAAGCTTCACCCAGTCCTTGCTCGTGGTCACGAAGGCATCCGCTCCGCCGCACGACTTGGCGATCGCGTCGGCGCGCGAAGGGCCATAGTGCTGATGGTCTCGCACCGCAACGTCGCGGACGATCATCGCGCCGTTCGCGGCAAGCTGGTCGCGCATCGCCTGCGGATTGCCGATGCCCAGCATCGTGACGATGCGCTTGCCCGCGAGCCAGTCGATGGTTTCGACGTGCGAGCCGTTCGAGTCATGCCGTTCGAGTTGCGACCAGCGATGGCGCGACCACGCCAGCGGCGGCCGGCCGTGGAACTTGCGCACCGCGGCGTCGATCGCAGTATCGAAGCCTCCCTGGGCGCGCGTGATGAACACGCCGTGCGCGCGATGAAGGTTCTCCAGCGGCTCGCGCAGCCACCCCGCCGGCAGCACGCGGTCGGCGAAGGTGTTTCGCGTCGCGTCGATCAGCACGAGGTCCAGATCGCGGTGAATGCGCCGATGCTGGAATGCGTCGTCCAGCACGATGCAGTCGATCTCGCGGTTCTTGCGAAGATAGCCTCGAATCGCCTGGCAGCGATCGGGATTGACGAGGACATCGACATCGCGCGACGCCAGGCGGTGCATGTATTCTGATTCCTCATCGGAGAGTTCGCCCGGCCGCGCGCCATAGCCGCGCATCGCGATCACCGGGCGATAGCCCGCGTCGCACAACTGCTCGACGATCCACATGACCGTCGGCGTCTTGCCCGTTCCCCCGACGGTGATGTTGCCGACGCTGATCACCGGCCGCTCCATGCGCTGCACGTGCCCCGGCTGGTCATAGCGGCGGTTGCGCCAGCCGATCGCGGCGCGGTAGGCCAGCGACATGGGCGCCGCCAGCGGGCGCAGGGCGGTGGGCAGGGGCGCGCTCACTTGGCTGATTCTCCGTTTGATGTGGAAGCGCGCGCAGAGGCGGCATCGCCGCGCCCGCGTGAACGCTGCGTTCCCTCCGCTCGCGCGGAGGGCTCGTGGAGGCGCGCGCCGCGCTGCGCGATCGCCTCGCGCAGCCGCACCGCGGCCTCGTGCATTTCCGCCGTTTGCTGCGCATGGTGCAGCCGCAGATTGTTCACCACGTCGATCCCCGCCGTGATGACCACGCCCAGCACGAAAAGCAGCACGACCGTCCACGTCACGATGTAGTCGCGATGCTGGTGTTGCAGCGCGGGATCGACGAAGCTCAGCGCCTTGCCCAGCACCGGCAAGCCGATGAGCATGAGCACGATGGAAAAGCGGCGGATGCGCCGGCGGCTGGAGGGCACGCCCGGGCGGCCCAGGCGCAGCCAATACCACGCGATTCCGCCCGCCGCCAGCAGGAGCAGGGGAATCGAGAAATGAGCCGGCAAGTGCACCTCGCCCAGCAGCGTCATTCAGACTTCTCCAGAAATGCCGCCGCCTGTTCCAGCCACCGCGGCAAACGCCGCATGGGCAGGCCCATGACGGTCGTCTCATCGCCCTCCCAGAAAATCGGCCAGCCCGCGGCCAGCCGTTCGGCGAGATTGTAGGCCCCCGCCTTGCCTCGCCACGTCCCTCCGCGAACGTACTCGTCGATCTGCTGATCCGTCAGCCGATCGATGTGAACGACTGCGGCATCATGGACGATCAAGCGACCGCGACCAGTGACGGGAATGATGCACACGCCGGTGATGGTGCGATGACTTCGCCCCGCCAGCGATTGGATCATGTCGCGGGCGTCGCGTTCGTCGGCAGGTTGGCCGAGGATGCGATCATCGACGGCGCAGACGGTGTCGGCGGCGAGCACGAGCCCGTGCGTGTGGCCGGCCGCTCGAAGCAACTCGGCGGCCGAACGCGCCTTGAGGTGCGCCAGCGACATCGCCCACGACGCCGCGTCGCAGCGCCCCGGCTCCCCCGGCCCCGCCGGCCCCCTCGGGCGCAGCGCCGCGTCGTCGATGCCCGGGTCGATCACCCGATGCTCGATGGCGGCCTGCGCAAGCAACTGCCGCCGCCGCGGCGAAGCG
>CAZLDF010000015.1:0-4367 GCA_964558095.1 uncultured Isosphaeraceae bacterium
AAGGGCGAAAGATCGACGGCGTCGGCGAACGCGGCTTCGGCGTTGTCGTCGTGCGAAGACGCAAGCGAATTCGGTTGCTGCAGCGGCGCCGCCGCTTGCGTCTTCGCCGCGGGCGACATGCTCAGCGCGACGCCCAGCAGCATCAAGAGCATCAGCCGGGTCATCGCCTGTCCTCCGTCCGCGTTGCGATCGTCACCGATGTTTCTTCGCGCACGAAGCCGTTGCTTTCGACAATGCTTATCGAGGCGCTCTCAACAACCACGCTCTTCTTCGAGACGTCGGCGTACACCGCCTGCTGGCGTCGGCGCTTGAGGATGGGTTTGATGTAGAACGCATAGATCATGCCGATCACCGCGACGGTGCAGCCGAGAAGCTGCACCAGCACGCCATTGCGGTTGCCCACGCCCAGCACGGTGTAATTCAGGCCCGCCGATTGAAACTCGCTGTTTCGGATCGGCGGGTCCCAGCTCGCCTGGAAGAACCAGAAGCCTTCGTGCTCGACAGGTTCGTTGACGCTGACAGCGAGCGGCGCGGACCAGTCATCACCCGCGATCGTAGTGCCGGCATCGGCGAATCGAACCATGCTGGTCCAGTTGCGGATGGTGCTCGTTGGCCCCGTGAAGCCGCCGATGTGCGACGTCACGACGAAATCGTCGAGCACAACCGGAGTGGGCAGCTTCATGCGCGCTTGCGAAAAGAGCAGTTCGACCGCCGAGCCGTCGGCAAGCGGGACGATGGTGGGCTCGTAAGGGAATCGCACGAGCGCATCGCCCGCGGTCTCGAACGGATATTCGTGATATTCGAGCCAGACGGGTTGTTCGTCGGTCGCGCCGGGGACGTTCACCTGGATCATCGACGCGACGCGCATCTGCATCGCGTCGCTGTCGCGCTGCTGTGGCGGGACGATGTAGGGGCGAACATGCGCCACCGAACGCGCCGCGTAGCGCACGGCGGTGAATTCGATGCCTTGACTGATCTCAATCGGCGTGCCGATCGTAATCGGCTCGCGCCGCACCTCGCCCGGTTCGATCGCCAGCAGCAGGCGAAGGGTACGGTCGTCCGGCCCGGCCGCGATGGTGATCGGCGGAAGATATTGGCCGGGCACGTACTTGATCTCGATGCCGCGGTCGTAGCGGTCTTCGCCGATGTCGTGGCCGGCCATCGCGGATTCTTCGGTGACGTCGCGCGTCATCGACTCGTCCTCGAAAACCCAGCGAAGCGTGACGTCGTCGCCCTTGCGCACCTCGACGAACGCCAGCGACACCGTCACGCCGCTGATCGGCAGGTCGTCCTGCACGGTCTGCACGCGCCAGGCGTACTCGGTTCCTTCGATTTCGTTGAACGGCGCATCGGGATCGAGGCGGGAAAACGTCGTGATCGGCGCGTCGAACTCGACCGCCGCCCCCCCCTCCTCGCCCTCACCCGGCACCGCGATGTGCAGCATCGCGGGCTTTCGCTGCGCGTACGCGTCGATCTGCCCGTCACTGTCGAACCATCGAAAGACGAGCCGGCCGTCGCCCATTGAGTTGGAAGCGGGGTTGAAGGCTTCGAGGCGGCGGTCTTCGACGGCGCCGCCGCCGGCCTGCAGGCGAATGTCGATGAAGGGATCGACGGCGTCACCGCCCGGTTGGCGCCGCTTCTGCATCTGTGCGTAGGGCAGATAGCCGCTGATGTGCAGTTCGCGCTCGCCCAGCGCGTCGCCGCGCTCGCCCGGCGCCGCGGCGATGTCGAGCGCGTCGGGATCGAGCGTGTAGTTCTCGGGCAGCCACACTTCATCACGGTCGCCCACATAAGCATTGAAGCGCGGCAGGCCCTCGACGACGCGCTGCGACCACGCACGCTCGCCTCGCTTGCGGACGTAGATCGCCGAGGAATCCATCAGATAGAAATGCTCCTGCGGCTGGTAGTCCATCGTGATCGCGATGGACTTGTCCACCAGCGCTTCGCCGTCGGGATTGATCTTCTTGGCGCGCTTCATCGGCTGCTGCGGGTCGTCCGTGCGCACGATGTCTTCGGTGTATTCGGGATGGTTCGCGATCACCTGCCGCATGAACTGCTGCGTCGGCGTCGTGACGCTGAGCGTGACGGAGTAGGCGCGCTTGCCCTCATCCGGCCCGCTGAGCAGTTCCCACTGCGGGTCGATGCTGGCGACCTGCACGCGATAGACGCCTTCGTCGGATTGCAGCACGCTGCGATTGCCCGGCGAGGCGAGCATGGACGCCGGCGCGACGCCGGGCACCGTGATGACCAGCTTTCGCCGCGCCACCGGCGCGTCGCCTTCGACCTTCGTGCTGAAGTACCACACGCTGCCCAGGCAAAGAATGATGATCCCAGCGTGGATCATCCACACGCCCAGATGCAGCACGTCAAGAGGAATGCGGCGGAGCGTCGCGACGACGAGGTTGACGCATATGAGCGCGATGAGCAGCTTGAACGGCCACCAGTGAAACCACTCGAATTCGGTCATCTCCAAGCCGCGCATCGTGCGGATGTGAATCCACGCATCGGGATTGAGAATGAACCACGGCCGGAGCGCGCCCGGCCCGAGTGGCGCTCCCGCCGAGCCGATCGAGGAATAGAGAAACAGCAGGATGAGCAGGACGATCCCCAGCCGCATGCTGCTGAAGAGTTTGAGGACAGCGCCGACCGGCCCGCCGGGCGTCCACGTGAACAGCGGGGCGCGTTTTTTCGCGGATGCGGGCGAGGCGGCGGAGGGGATGCGGGAATCGTTCATGGGGTGAACGCAATAGTACGCAGCGATTCGCAGCGGAACGATCGCCATCAGGCCCGCGCGGTTTACCGCGTCTGCAATCGTCCCGTCAGGCGGATGATGCCGCGGCGTTCGACGCGCAGGACTGAGACGGGGATCGTGGTGCGCGCATCGACGCCGTCGAGCAACTGGCCGACGTCTTCGAGCGTCGAGACGTGATGGTTGCCGATGGCGATGAGCACGTCGCGGGGCCGGATGCCGAGGCCCTCCGCCGGGCTGCCGCGCTCGACGTCGGCGATAAACAGACCGGCGGCGCTTTCCAATCCCAGTTCTTCCGCGATGTCCCTGGGAAGCGGGTACAGCTCAATGCCCAGCTTCGCCAGCGCCAGCTTTTCGCCGTCCGGCGCGGGCCGCGCTGCGATCTCGAGCTTCACCGGCATCGTCCGGCCGTCGCGAGTGACCTGCATGGCGACGGTCTGGCCCGGACGACGACCGATCATGGCGATGTAGTAATCGACGCCGCGATCGATCGTCCGGCCGTCGATGCTTGCGATCACGTCGCCGACTCGAAGGCCCGCCCGCGCAGCCGGCGAACCGCCGACGACATCGACCACGCGCGGCCCGTCGTGCGAACTCACATTCAGGCCCGTGACGATGTTGTACCGCCGCTCGACGTCAAGCAGTTCGGGCATGGCGTCGCGAAGCTGATCGACGGGGATGGCGAAGCCGATGTTCTGCGCGTCGCCGCGGATCGCGGTGTTCACGCCCACCAGTTCGCCCAGGACGTTCAGCAGCGGCCCGCCGCTGTTGCCCGGGTTGATCGAGGCGTCGGTCTGGATAAGTTCAGTCAGTGCGACGCCGCCGGGGAATTCGAGGTCGCGATCGACGGCGCTGATGACGCCGGCGGTGACGGTGTTGGCGAGGCCCAGCGGGTTGCCGATGGCGATGACGGTTTCGCCAATCATCAGGTCGTCGCTGCGCCCCAGCGGCAGCATGGGCAGCGGGCGATCGGCGTCGATCTTGAGCATCGCGAGATCGCGCTGCGTGTCGTAGGCGATGATTCGGGCGTCGTACTCCGATCCGTCGCCGAAGGTGACCTTCTGCTCGGCAGTGCGCGCGACGACGTGGGCGTTGGTGACGATGTAGCCGTCGCCGTGGATCACGAACCCGCTGCCGACGCTGGTGCGGGTGATTTCTCGTGTGCGCCCGCCGCGGCCGGGGAAGTCGAAGATGTCGTCGAAGATGTTGCCGAAGCCCATCGTGTCGCGCACGGTGACGATCTCCTTGGAGGAGATGTTGACGACGGCGTCGCGGCAGGATTCGAAGACCTGCACGACGGGGCTTCGCCGGGCGTGTTGACGGTTGAGTTCCGCCGCGGCGGACTCGGCGGGTGTGGTGCTTTGCGCCCTGGCCGGGTCGTGCAGCACCGCTGCGACGGTCAGCGCCGCCGCGACGGCCGCCGTTCGAGTTCGCCATCGAATGGTCCTTGCTCGCATGTCGCAATCCTCTCGTATCGAGTCGAATCATCGAAGGCGCTGGGCGATGACGCTCGCGCGATTCACCGAAGCGTAGTACGGGATGAACCACGGCGGCGGTTCTGACAAGCTGTGCCCGCGTCGCCTCAAGGTGAAATGAAAGTCGTCGCGGCGGCGATCGT
>CAZLDF010000016.1:0-4120 GCA_964558095.1 uncultured Isosphaeraceae bacterium
GTCGTCGCGCTCGCCGCGGCGGGCGGTTTGCTACAATCCAGACGCCGGGGGTGAAAACCGCAGAGGGAGCAACAATGTTTCGGTCGTATGCATCAAACCACGACGTGTTTGAGCTGCTCGCGGCATCGCACGACGGCCCAACGCGCTCGTCCTCGATCTTCGGCTGGCTCTTCGACACGTCGAACTTTCCACAGCGCTGGTACTGCGGCACGTGGAGCGATGCGCTGGGCTATACGCACATCGTCTCCGACCTGCTGACGTGGGGGGCGTACACCGCCATTCCGCTGGTGCTGGCGTTTTACATCCGCCGGCGCCCCGACACGCCCTTCCCCGCGATCTTCTGGCTCTTCGCCGCGTTCATTTTCTGCTGCGGGTCGGTGCACCTGATCGAAGCGATCATTTTCTATGAGCCGATCTACAACCTCTCCGCGGTGATCAAGGCGCTGACCGCGGCCGTGTCGTGGGCGACGGTGTTCGCGCTGATTCCGGCCGTGCCACGGGCGCTCGAACTGCCCGGCCTCGCCGAGGTCAATCGGCGACTGGAGCGCGAAATCGACGGGCACACGCACGCCAAGGAAGAACTCGCGCAGCGCAATCGCGACCTGCAGAACCTGCTGTTCATCGTCTCGCACGACCTGCGCGAGCCCGCGCGCGCCGTCACGGCGTTCACCGACCTCTTCGCGACGCACATGGAAGGCAAGCTCGACGAGCGGGGGACGGACTTCCTCGGCCGCATCCAGCGCAACGGCCAGCGCCTGCACCGGCTGCTCGATGACATCGTGCTGCTTTCGCACGCGCGCAGCGAGGAATATGCGCGGAGCGACGTGTCGCTGAGGGACGTCGTCAGCGCGATTCTTGCTGAGCAGGCCGACCGGGTGCGCGACCTTGGCGCGGTCGTGCACGTGGACGAGGACCTCCCGACGGTCCTGGCCAATCGCAAGTGGGCGACGCTGGCGATCGGCAACCTGATCGGCAACGCGCTGAAGTTCACCAAGCCCGACGAGCCGCCGCACGTCGAGATTCGCCGCTATCGTCCGCAGCAAGGCGAACCGGCTCAGCCCGGCCTGGTGGTGCGCGACCGCGGCGTGGGCGTGCGACCGGACGAGGCGGAGCAGATATTCGAGCTGTTCCGCCGCGGCGCATCGAGCCGGCGCGCGCCCGGTGAAGGCGCGGGCCTGGCCATCGTGCGCGAAATCGCGCTGCGCCACGGCGGTCGATCGTGGGCGCGCACGCACGTGCGCGACGGCGCCGAGTTCGTGATGACGTTCGGCGAGGGCCGGGACGATCGAAAGGCGCGCCCGACATGATGATGATGATGATGACCGAAGACGCCACCACCACTCGCATGCTGCGAGTGCACGTCGTCGAAGACCGCGACGACGACCTGTTTCTGATTCATGAAGCCGCGCGGCTGAGCGGATCGATCTCGGTGGATCACGTTTCCAAGGACGGCCCCGATGCGCTGGCATACCTGCGTCGCGAGCCGCCCTATCAGCGCGCGGCGCGGCCGGACCTTGTGCTGCTGGACATCAACCTGCCGCGCATGAACGGGCTTGAAGTGTTAAAGGAAATTAAGAAGGAGCCCAGGCTTCGCGACGTGCCCGTCGTGATGTTCACCGGTTCCTTCGGCCCCAACGACATCACAGCCGCGTTCGCGCAAGGCGCCAGTTCGTTCCTTCGCAAGCCGACGACCTTCAACGGGTTTCAGCGGCTGTTCGAGGAATTCGCGACGTACTGGTCGGGCGTGACGCTGCTGCCGCCGCGATGAACGCCTACAATCGCGTCGTGGTCGCTGGGTCAACTCGCGCGGAAACGGACGGATGAGCGGCTACACCGTTTTGATTGTCGATGACAACGTGGACGACGCGGAGCTTCTGCGGCTGCGGCTGGACCGATACGGTTCCGAGTCGTTCGAGGTGTTCCACGTCCCCGACGCGGACGCGGCGATGCGGTGGATCGACGAGCGCTCGCCGGACGTCGTGTTTCTCGATTACAAGCTGCCGGGCGCGATGGGGACGGACGTGCTGGCGCACTTCAGCGAGACGGGGCTGCCGTGCCCGGTGATCGCGCTGACGGGCCTGCGCGACGAATATGTCGCGGCGGACGTGATGTCGCACGGGGCGACGTCGTATCTTTCCAAGAGCGACCTGGACACGCCGCGATTCGAAGCCGTCATGCGCCAATCGCTGGATCGGTGCGCGGAGCTGCGCGATTTGTATCGCGTTCGCCGCGAGGTGATGCAGCGCGTGGCGCATCTGACCGATCGCGAGCGCGAGGTGCTGCAATGCCTGCTTGAAGGCCTGTCCAGCCGGCAGATCAGCCGCAAACTGCACCGGAGCATCGAGACGATCCGGGCGCATCGCGCGCACATCCTTCAGAAGATGGCGGTGTCATCGACGGTCGAAGCGGTGCGCTTGGTGACCAAGAGCGGCGTGCAGATTCACAGCAACAACAGCAAGGGCGGCGACGACGACGGCAACGGCCGCGCGTGAGCGTTCGGCAGATTTTGCGCGTCCGATTCACCCCTTTGCGCCAACGACAATCGCGCCGCCCCCCCCGATAATAACAGCAGTGGCGCATGATGCGCCGTCTCGTGCACTTGCCCAGAGAGTCGCAAGCCGGAAAGGAGTTCCGCATGAGCCTCAACGTCAATCAGTCAGGACGCACGGTGCAGCGTGGGGCGGAAGGCACGAAGTTCTCATCGCTCGACATGAGCGAATCCTCCGGACAGCGGATCGCCAGGCTGCGGGAGGAGATTCGATCCGGGCGCTACGAAACCACGGAGCGCTTGTGCCTGGCGGTGGATTGGATGGTTCGGGCCGTGGCGAAGGAGTTGCGGATCGCGTCGCCGCGCGATGCGCTGCGGCGGGTTCGCGCTGCGGGCGTTCGCGAGTCGCGCGAGGAATGGCTCGGGCGGCAGAACCACGTCGTCCGGCGAGCGGTGCAAACGCCGCACGCGATGGTCGAGCGTTCAGCCGCGCGCAGTCGGTGAGCGGCGCCAACGATGGATGAGGATTCGACGTTGGTGCGCCGGCCAAGGTCGCCGGCGCACCGGTCAGTTCCGATCGCGCACGCGACCGAATTGAACGTTACACCGCGGCCGCCATCTTCGCGGCCTTGGCGCGCGCATCGTCGAGATTGCCGACGTACATGAACGCGCTCTCCGGCAGATCGTCGCCTTCGCCGTCCGCGACTCGACTGAACGAGTCGATCGTCTGCTCCAGCGGCGTATAAACGCCGGGGAAACCGGTGAACTGCTCGGCGACGAAGAACGGCTGGCTGAAGAACCGCTCGATTTTTCGTGCGCGAGCAACGGCGAGTTTGTCTTCTTCGGAAAGTTCATCCACGCCCAGAATCGCGATGATGTCCTGCAGGTCGCGATATCGCTGGAGGATCGACTGCACCTTGCGCGCGACCGCGTAGTGACGCGGCCCGATGACGCCCGGCTCCAGAATTCGCGAGTTGGACGACAATGGATCGACCGCGGGATAGATGCCCTTTTCCGCGATGCCGCGCTCGAGCACGACGAACGCATCGAGGTGCGTGAACGCCGTCGCGGGCGCAGGGTCTGTGAGGTCGTCGGCGGGGACGTAGATCGCCTGCACGGAAGTGATCGCGCCTTGCGCTGTCGAAGTGATGCGCTCCTGAAGCTCGCCCATTTCCGTCGAGAGCGTCGGCTGATAGCCGACGGCGCTCGGCATGCGGCCGAGCAGAGCCGACACTTCGGAACCGGCCTGGGTGAAGCGGAAGATGTTGTCGATGAAGACGAGCGTTTCCTTGCCGGATTCGTCGCGGAAGTTTTCCGCCATGGTGAGGCCGGAGAGGGCGACGCGAAGTCGCGCGCCGGGCGGTTCGTTCATCTGGCCGAAGACCATGACCGTCTGCTGAATGACCGAACGGTCTGTCTTGCCGATCTTGGTTTCCTGCATTTCGAGCCAGAGGTCATTGCCCTCGCGGGTGCGCTCGCCGACGCCGGCGAACACGGAGTAGCCGCCGTGCTCGCTGGCGATGCGGGCGATCAACTCGGTGAGGATGACGGTCTTGCCCAGGCCGGCGCCGCCGAACAGGCCGGCCTTGCCGCCGCGGACCAGCGGGATGAGCAGGTCGATGACCTTGATGC
>CAZLDF010000017.1:0-5166 GCA_964558095.1 uncultured Isosphaeraceae bacterium
GGGGATGCTGGGGCTGGTCGTGAGCGGGCTGCTGATCGGGGGCTTGGACTGCGTCGATCGCCGCGAGGATCGGCTGTGGTTCCTCGCCCAATCGGTCTGCGGCCCGGTGGTGTTCGCCGCCGACGCGCTGAATCAGTCCTACCTCAAAGCCGGCCGACCGACCGATCATCCCGATCGCCTGCACACCATCGGCATCGGGCGGCCGAACGAGATGGGCACGCTCTACATCGCACTCGCCGGGCTGATGAACCTGATCGTGATTCTGGACGCGGGATATTATCGGCCGCGCGAGCACCTCTTGCCGCCCCCGCGACGGCGTGAGGCTGATTCGCGTGCCACTGCCGGGGCGCCGTCAGCGCCGTCACCGTCTCCGTCATCGTCCTCGTCTTCTTCATCTTCACCGACGGATGCGGCGTCGTGATGCTTGCCCCGGCGTACATCCCGTTCATCACGCCGATGCCCTGGGTGCACGAGTGGTGGTACCTGCTGCTGCCGCCACTGGCGCTGGGCATTTCCATGATCTGGAAAGCCGTGCGCGTCTGGACTTTCGCCGACTTCTGGCGGCAGACCATCGTGATGACCGTGCAGGTGATCGTTGCGATGATCCTCATGGCGATCGCGCTCAACCTGTTCGTGCAGTTCGCGATCCCCGCGATGCCCGCGGAATAGGTCTTGAGTCTTGGGTTCAGTTTCCTCACGCCGGACCTGAGTCCGCGAAGTCGCAGATCCGCCGTGGCGGGGTCCGGGTCAGATATCGCGCCCGTTCCGAATGACCCGGACATTCGAAGACTCATGTCCGGCGTGATTGAGACCACGAGACCTTCCCAAAACGTTTCTCGAAAAGTCGGCTCGAACGCCGATCAGTGCCGAACTAGGCATCGTGGGCGCTGTCGCCGTGGACAGCGTGGTGCCGCAACAACCTGAATTTCCTGCGCGACCCAGGAGACACCGATGCCGAAGGCTCCCGTGGCGGTTTCGCATCGTCCACCGGTAACGACGACTGCGATGACGACACTGACGACGACGACGCCACCGCAGCGCTCGGAGCAGTCCAGCGCCGCGATTGCGCCTCGGGAGTTTCTGCGAAACGAAGAACCCCGCAACGCGGACGCCGGCCTGATCGATGACTCGTTGTCGCCCCGCGCGCGGCAGCGTCGAAACGCGCGGGCCGGGCGATTGAATCGCACCCGCCCGGCGCGGCGTGAAGATGCGCATGACGGCGAGACCTTCGCCGAAGAAGTTGATCACGACGCATTGTCAGCGCGCATCGCGACGATCTGGCGGCAATACAAGGCCTCGCCCTCGCCGCAGTTGCGCAACGTGCTTGTCGAGCATTACATGCGCACGCACGTGCGGCGGCTCGCCGAGCGCTTGGCTTCCACGCTGCCGGGCCTCATCGACATCGACGACCTGTGCCAGCAGGGCTACCTGGGCCTGGTCGACGCCATCGAGCGATTCGAGCTGGATCGGGAGGTGAAGTTCGAGACTTTTTCTTCGCTGCGCATCATCGGCGCGATGCGCGACTATCTGCGCGAGATCGACCCCGTGCCGCGGTTGACGCGCACGCGGAGCAAGCAGGTCGCGGCGGTGATCGAGCAGTTCATCGCCGCCGAGGGCCGCTCGCCCAGCGTCGATGAGATTCGCGGTCGCATGAGTCACCTGCCGCCGGGCGAGTTCGAGAAGATGATCGAAGACCGCTCGCCCGCGTCGATCGTCTCGTTCAGCGCCGCCGCGGCGGAATCCGGCGAATGCGCCGACGAAGCCGACGCGATGTCGGGCTTCGAGGACCGCGGCTCGCAGACGCCGATGTCCCGCGCCGAACGCCGCGACCTGTGCAACTGGCTCACCCGCGGCCTGTGCCAGCGCGACCGGCTGATCGTGATGCTCTATTACTACGAGCAGATGACGATGAAGGAGGTCGGCCGCACGCTCGGCTGTTCCGAATCGCGCGTCTCGCAGCGGCTGGAAAGCGTCATCAAGCGCCTGAAATCGCGCCTGTGCAGCACCGTCGGCGCGGAGCAGGAGTTTTGGTTCTGATTCTTGCCCCCTCTCGCGGCGTGAGAGGTTTGAGGTGTCGTCAGCCCATTGGCACGCCGGACCTGAGTCCTCGAAGGTCCGGGTGCTTGGCTCACTCACACGCCCCGAACGCGGCCACCGCGGCCTGGATATCGGCGATGCTGACCACGCCGTCGCCGTCCGGCTGCGGGGCGATGTCTTCGGGGCAGCTTCCGCAGGGTTGATCGAACGCGATGATGAACGCGAGCAGGTCCGTCACCGTGACGTTGCCGTCGCCGTTGGGCTCGGGCAGAACGTCGGCGGGGCAAGGCGCTTCGTCCACTTCCTCGCCGACTTCATACGCGCCGATGTCGATCATCGCCAGGCCCGTGCCGTCCGCGTCGCCGGTGTTCACCACTTCAGGCACGTCGAAGAAGCGATCGGCGTCGAGACAATCCAGCGGCGTCAGCTCATCAACGTCGTCGTCGAAGTTCAGGTCGTCGGCGTCGCTGATAAGCATCTCGTGCGAGCCGGCGTCGATGCAGGGCGACGCGGCGCTCAAGCGCAAGTCGCCGCCGGCGAGGTCCTCGAACTGCGGGTTGCCGGTCAACGTGCCGCTGCTGCCATACGCGCCGTTGTAGTTCTTGATGCAGCAGTAATCGATCGCGTACGTACCGCCGTCGAGCCCGATCTGGCCGGACATGTTGCCGCCCGTCGAGTCGGTGTTGCTCCAGAGGATGCAGTTGCGCATGGTCGAAGCGCCGGCCGGGGTGAGCCCGCCGGACCAGTGGGCGTATCCCCCCCCCTTGGCGCCGCCGCCCACCGCGGTGTTGGACGCGAAGGTGCAGTTGAGGAGCTTCGGCCCGCCGGCGACGCTCACCATGCCCCCGCCGTGCCACGTTCGCGCTTCGTTGGCGTAGAAGACGCAGTTGATGACGCGGGGATAGCCGGTGTAGCAGTAGATCCCGCCCCCGGATTCGCTGCTGTTGCCGTCAAAGCGGCAACTGATGATGCGAGGCGACGAGTCGTCGATGTAGATCGCCCCGCCCCCGCCGCTGGCGCCCGTGCGATTGTCGGTGAACGTGCAGCGGCGAATGGTGGGCGTGGATTCGTCGATGTACATGCCGCCGCCGGCGTGGCGCGTCTGCGAGGGCACATAGGTGTTGCTGGCGTTGCCGCCGCGGATCGTGAAGCCGTCGAGGATCGCGGTTTCATCGACGAATGTCTCCGCGAGCACGACGTTGTAGGAATTGTCGGTGCGGTTGGCGAAGTTGGCGGCGTCGTTGCCGGAGAGGTCGCCGGAGAGAATCGTCGCGTTGTCGATCCAGTCGCGCTGACTGAGCGAGGTTTCGTTGCCCGCGAATCCGCCATAGATCGCCACGCCGTTGATGAGTTTGAAGCTGTCGCTCCTGCTGGCGCCCGGCTTGTATGTTCCCGCGGCGACCCAGATTTCATCGACGCTTCCGGGCGCGTTGCGCGCGACGGTGAGCGCGCTTTGCAGGCTCGTGAACGCGTTGTTCCAGCTTGTGCCGTTGTTGGAACCGGTCGCGCCGGCCTTGACGCGGAGAATCGACGGAACGCCCTCGCAGGCGTCGAGCACGCCGTTGCCGTTGCCGTCGAGCGCACCGCTCTCCTGAATGTCGCACAGGTCGGGCACGCCGTTACCGTTGCAATCGGTTTCGCAGTCGTCGGGGATGTCGTTGTTGTTGCAGTCTTCGACCAGGCCTTCGTCGATTTCATAGGAATCGCGAACGTGATTGTCGTTGCAATCAGTTCCAGTGAATCCGTAACGGAAGCCGAGCGCACGTGCATCGCCTTCGCTGATGTAGCCGCGGTTGCCGATGATGCTTTGTTTGTCGCCGTATTCGGGTTTCGTGCTGATGGTTTCGCAGGCGGTGGAGCACGAGCCGCACTCGGTGAACGCGCAGCGGCTGTAGTGCATGACGGACTCGAAGTCGTACTCGCCGTGGTCGCCGCCGAAGGGGCGGATGTCGAAGTTGCCCTCGTAACCGGGGATGATGTTGTCGTAGTTGATGACGATGTAGTCGTCGCGGTCGGCCCTCGATTGTTCGTGCCAGAATCCCATCGCATGCGCGAGCTCGTGGCAGATGATGTAGCGATAGGTCCAGTTGTAGATGTTCACCGCCTGCGACCCGCCGACCATGCCGACGTAGGAGCTGTTGCCGGTGGAGTTCTGGATGAGCAGGTAATTGGACTGCGTGGTGCGCGGGATGAACGTGACGTCGGCGCGCGCTTCCCATTCGTCCATGGCGTCACGCGCCTGGCCCTGCATGGTCGCGTTGGTGTTGGCGTGGAAGGCGTAGGGCACGACGCCGCCGGGCCACAGCGTCCCGCCATAACTGGACCGCCCGGGATCGTCGAGAAACGAATCGGGGACGATAATGTCCTCTTCGATGATCGTCCAGCCGGGCGGCACGCCGTCGGAGGGGGGGGCGGCGAGCGCTCGCTGCGCGGGCGCGAGGGCGAACATCGTGACAACGATCGTACTGAGCAGACACGCCAGCGCAGACCGGCGCCGGGGCGGGCAAGGAAATCGTAAGGACATGTCGGAAACTCTCCGGAATGAACCCCGTGCTCATGAAGAGTCAGAGCGCGGGGGTGGGGGGATCAGCAATCAGACGTCGAGGGCTGTTCTTATCCCCCTCTCGCGCGGGGAGGTGGGAGAGAGGTTAGGGGTGACGGCAGCTCTGTTCCCCTCTCCCGCGGGGGGGTGGGAGAGGGGTTAGGGGTGAGGGCTGTGCGTGCGAGTTGCGCCGCGATTTCACGCGCCATCACCGATCGATCGTGAAGTGTCCCACTGCTACGCACGCAAAATCGGCCGGGTTCGCCCGCCGTCTGGCCAACTTTTCGCGTCAACGCCGCAGGCGGATGCACGAGTTTCGCGGCTGTGATTTCTGGGCGTGAGATGAAGAAAAAACCGCGGCCAGATCGGCCGCGGCGCGAGATTCGCCAGGCATTAAAGATGGAACGCTTTCACATCGGCCCGAATCACGGGCACGGGCCGAAGGCAGTGAGCGCCGCCAGAATGTCGCTGACCGTTACCTGTCCATCGCCGCCGGGCGGGACGATGTCCTGCGGACAATCATCGCAAGGCAGACCGAACGCGGTGATGACCGCGAGGATGTCGGAGACGGTGACCTGGCCGTCGCC
>CAZLDF010000018.1:0-4328 GCA_964558095.1 uncultured Isosphaeraceae bacterium
CGTCGCCGGTGGTCATCAGCATGCGGATCCTCCACGTCATCCCGCAATTTGCCTACGTCGCCGGCCGCACGGTGATCGGCGGTCACGCAAGCTGCCTGATGACGCTGGCAATGGCGCAGTGCGAAGCCGGGCACGAACCGACGATTGTCGCGCACGTGCACGGCCGCGGCGGCGAGATTCCGATTGCCGGCGCGCTGCGCGTGCATGCAATGGTGTCGGACGGGCGGCCGGGGACCGTGCGGTTCGGCCTGCAGTTTCGCCGGGAAGTGCTAGCGTGGGCGGCGCAACACCGGGCGCACTTCGATGTGGTTCACTGCCATTCAGGCTTCGCGGATTACTTCATGGTCTCCTCGAGCGTGAAGCGGGCGGCTGGACTGCCTGTGGTCCACACGATGTATTGCCCGATCGCGCGAGCGCGCGGCCGCGCGCGATTGCCGATCGTCCACGGCATGCTTCGGCGCATGGCGCAAGGGCTCGATGCTCGCGTTGCGATGAGCAAGAACGTTGCCGACTCGATGCGGGCCTATGGCTTGCGGGACGTCGAGGTGGTCCCGCCGGCGGTCGATCTCCACCGGTTTCACGGCGGGCGCGAGCCGGAGCTGCGCCGGCAACTCGGACTGGCCGACCACGAAGTCGCAGTGCTGTTCGTCGGGAACGCCAAGCCCCAAAAGAACCTCTCCGGCGTGCTGGAGGCGATGGCGCGGGTGCGCCGCAGGCACGCCAATGCGCGGCTGGTCATCACGACCGAATTGCCTCAGTCATCCTCGGACGTGCAGCTTGGCGCGGTGCGCCGGCAGCTTCGGCGGCTGAACCTGGAGGCGAGCACGATTCAGCTCAGCATCGTGGAAAGCATGCCCCGCCTGATGCGGGCGTGCGACATCCTCGTGGCGCCGTTTCTGGACACCTATGGTCCGTCGGACTATTTCATGGCGGTTCTGGAAGCGATGGCGAGCGAGCGGCCGACGGTTGTCTCGGCCGTGGGCGGCATGCCGGAGGTCATCCGCGAAGAGTTCGGGCGACTGGTCAATCCCGCCGATCACGAGGCGATCGCCCGCGCCATCGAGCAATACGTCGTCGATGCCGAAGCGCGCGAATCGGCGGGACGTTCGGCCCGATACCATACCGAGCGTCACTTCGAGCCGTCGGCGATCGTCGGCGCCTACGACGCCCTGTACCGGAGAATCGCCTCAACATGACGAAGGAAACCGCCAACGCCGCCTTCTACGACACCGACGCCAGCACCTACGACCAGCAGCGATGGAACACGCCCGCCGGCGCCTACGTCAACCGAGTGCAGCAGAAGATCGTGGCGAACCTGTGCAGCGACTGGCGCGATCAGCGCGTGCTGGAAGTGGGTCCCGGCACCGCCCGCTTCTCCATCTCGCTCGCCCAGCGCGGCAGCCGGCTGACGCTCCTGGACATATCGCAGAACATGCTGGAAGTGGCGCGGCGGCACCTGGCTGATCGCGGTCTTTCCGACCAGATCGACGACATGGTCAAAGGGTCCATCTATGAACTGCCGTTCGAAGACGGAACGTTCGATCACGCGCTGTGCTTGAATGTATTCAATCACCTGGAGCGCGCGGGCGATGCGCTTCGAGAGCTTGCGCGCGTCGTCAAGCCCGGCTCGACACTGCTGTTCAACTATGCGAACCTGCACAGCTACTACTGGCCTGCGTGCCGGCGGATCAACGCCAGGCGGTCGGCAGTCGGGCGGGACGTGTATTCGATCTGGGAGAAACCGCGCGAGGTCCGCCGGATGATCGGCGGGGCCTCGCTGGAACTGGTTCGGCGCGTGGGACACGTTCATGTGCCCTGGGCATTGGAGCGATATCACCTCTATCCCGTGGCGCGGTTGTTGGATTCGGTCTCGCGCGTCGGGCCCCTTTCCGCCCTGGCGTCGATTCACTATTGCCTGTGCCGAACCGCGGCGAAACCGTAGGCGATCGTTGGGATGAGAACCGGTTCGGATTCAAACCGAATCGGCGCGGGAATAACGCCGGCGGACGTGGGGACCGGGAGGCGATGCGTTGGTTTCACCCGAACTTCAACGAAGACCGATGAGTATCGTGACGTCCCGGTGATTGTCAGGACCGGATCGCCGCGCGCGCATGACTGATCCCAATCGCTCCAACGTTGAAGTGCTCATCCTCACGAGAGATGAGGAGCTGAACCTGCCGCACGCGCTGGCGAGCGTGATCGGCTGGGCCGACGCGGTGCACGTCGTCGATTCCGGCTCGACCGATGGCACGATGGACATCGCCCGCTCCGCCGGCGCGGTCGTTCATCAGCAGGCCTGGCTGGGCTACGCGAAACAGAAGAACTGGGCGCTCGATACGCTGCCGTTCAGGTCCGACTGGATCTTTATTCTGGATGCCGACGAGGTGATCCTGCCCGAGCTTCGCGATGAGCTGCTCGCCATCGCCCGGCGGCCGACGGACGACGTGCCGATCTCCGGCTACTTCGTCAACCGCTACCTCATCTTCCTGGGCAAGCGCATCCGTCACTGCGGCTATTACCCGTCGTGGAACATGCGCTTCTTCAAGCGCGGCCGGGCGCGGTATGAAGAGCGCGATGTGCATGAGCACATGCTTGTCACCGGCCGGACCGACTATCTCAAGGGCCACATGGAGCACAACGACCGCCGCGGCATGCACGCCTACGCCGCCAAGCACAACGAATACGCCACGCTCGAAGCCCGCGCGCTCTTCCGCGAGATGCGCGGCGAGGGCAACGACACGATCAAGCCGCGCTTCTTCGGCGATCCGCTGCAGCGCCGCAGGTGGATCAAGCGCTACGTCTATCCACGCCTGCCCGCGACGTGGCTGCTGCGGTTTCTGTTCATGTATGTTGTTCGCTTGGGGTTTCTCGACGGGCTGACCGGGCTGCGATTCTGCCTGTTCATCGCTTCATATGAACTGCTGATATCGTTGAAGCTGCGCGAGCTGCGGCTGAAAGAGAAGAACCAACCACGGAGGCACGGAGACACGGAGTCTCATCCATAATGAAATCACAGAAGCTGGCAGATGAAAGTTGAAGGGTCGAGGTATCACCGACTTCGTTTTCAACTTGCTGCGTCCATCTGCATCTGTTGGCGGCTTCTGCCCTGTCTGCGCCTCCGTGTCTCCGTGTCTCCGTGGTAATCCCCAATCTCGAATGTCAAACAACGCAGGAAAACGCGAAGCCCGTCACACCAGCCCGTTCAGCGCGCGCGAGAAGATCGCGCGCCTGCTGTGGGCGATCGTGCAGGCGACGCTTTTCCGATTGTCGTTCCACAACTTCTATGGCTGGCGCCGGTTTCTGCTTCGAACGTTCCGCGCTCGTGTGCATCCAACGGCGCACGTGCGACGGACGGTTCGTATCGAGTGCCCGTGGAACCTCTCCATCGGCCGCAATTCGTCGCTCGGCGATCACGTCATCGCGTACGCGCTCGGCCGGATCGAGATCGGCGATCGCGTCTCCATCAGCCAGCACGCGCACCTGTGCGCCGGCACGCACGATTACGCCCGGCCGGACATGCCCCTGCTGCGGCTTCCGATCACGATTCAGAATGAAGTGTGGATCGCAGCGGATGCGTTTGTCGGTCCCAATGTCACTATCCACGAAGGCGCGATCCTCGGCGCGCGCGGCTGTGCGTTTCGCGACCTCGAACCGTGGACCATCTACGGCGGAAACCCGGCGCAGTCGCTGGGACGGCGCGAATACCACGACGTGCCGGAAACCCGGACCTTCGAAGACTCAGGTTCGGTGTGAATCGTCTTGATTGCGCATGAAGTTCGCGACGTGCGCGAAGCGCGCATTTAGAAACGAGCACAGCTCGCCGGGCACGCCGCACTCATCCATCGCGCGGCCCATGCACGCCAGCCACTGGTCGCGCTGCGTTTCACCGATCGGGAACGGCAGGTGTCGCTGCCGCAGGCGCGGGTGGCCGTATTTCTCGAAGTAAAGCTGCGGCCCGCCGAGCCAGCCGCTGAGAAACTCGAAGAGGCGCTGTCGCGGACGTGAAAGATCTTCAGGATAGAGAGGGCGCACAGCGTCGGCGTCGGGATCGCGTTCGATGTGCCGGTAGAACGCATCGACGAGCGCGCGCACGCCGGCCTCGCCGCCGATCGCTTCGTACGGCGTGCGATCGGGGCCGAAGGAAGATGTCGGATCGTGTGGAGTTGGAGGGATCTGCATTCGAGTGAATATGCGCTGATCGGCGCGATGAGTGTTCGCAGGCGACCCGGACCTTCGTCGCCCCCCCCCCGCCCACAAGAACAAGCTCCTCAGGTCCGGTGTGCTCGATTCTTGAGTTCGCCGCTCTTCGTTCAATCCGCTTCCAGCGC
>CAZLDF010000019.1:0-4630 GCA_964558095.1 uncultured Isosphaeraceae bacterium
TCAATAATCTTGCGAGTTTCCGATCACACGACGGTTCGGTTTGCGTTTGTATCGTCGGCAAGCACAGTGTCGTCAACACTGTGTTCAATCCGGCAAGACTTCATCGAACGGAGAAAACGCGTCATGTCAAGTCGAAAACCAGCGAAGACCGAACGGGAATGGTGGGCGATGCTCAAGGGCAAAGACAAGTCGTTCATTCGCTCGATGAGCGACTGGCGCGCCGCTCTGAAGGAACCAAGGCGAAACCCACTCGCCGGTTGTAGCCCGGCCGCAGTCAAGCACTTCACAAAGCACCTCAAGTTCACCCAGGGCGGGCTTGGCCACGCGGACTACAGCAAGGTTGGCAAAGAACTGAATTACTTCCAGTTCAAGAAGCTGTGGGAGTCGTTCGGTCTGTCGATGGATCTCTTCGCCGATCACGATGGCTACAAGTGCGAGGGCCGGGGCACTTGCAAAGTTGCGCTGGCCACCATCTGTACGAGCAATTGCTAGGGTCTGGTCGCCAATAATCTCGGCAGTGAACGACGTTCGTATGTGCCATGTCGCAGCCTCCCCGGCCGCGGCGGGCACGCAGTGGAGGCGGTCCGCGATTCCCCCCCCCGGACCCCATGCTTGCCCGTGGTCTTCGAGCCCGCAACGCGCTTGCGCGCAACGCGGCCGCCCGGTGCCGACGCGAGTACCACGCCAAGGCCCAACGCCCGCCACGGGCAAGCCCGGCTGGGGGGACGGCTTGCCTGTGCCACCCCAGAGCGGGCCACCCGTCGATGGCTCTACAGGTCTCGCTGAGCACCGCATGAAGTTTGGTCTAGGCGCATCGAACCTACAAAGTCGGATTGACTTGGGTATTCGACTTCAAGAGCCCAAGTTGTAGTGCTTCCATATCCGGCTTGGCCCGGAATGCTGCGCATTGCGAGAGAACGCGGGCAACGAGTGGCCGACAACCCTGGCGCAGCGATTGAAGCTCCGCGTGTGAATTGGGCTTTGCTCCATGGCCCGCTCGATTGCGCCCCTTCTGCAGTTCTGACAAGGTCTTGTAAGTCTTCAGCTTTCGGTCAGCGTCCCCATCCAGAAGATGAGAAGCGCGAGTGACGATGCCATCTTGCGAGCCACGCCCTGCCAAGACAATCTCAAGACTCAGGAACAAATCAAGTAGCCCATCGAGGGGCGCGGACTGGAGCATGGATCGACGGAATCGCTCTGCGGCCCGTTCGAGCTCGGCAGACCAACCAAACTCCGCTTGACCAATTCCCTCCGCGACCGATCGAGCTTCAGCGACATCGATCATCGCTTTTGACTCCCACAGCATCGGTCGGAGGTCAAGATGGGGATAGCTCTTGAGACCCCCGCCATACGCGAATTGAATGTCGGGATCAACAAACTCTCCCCAATGCGCGACGGGAAGTACGGGATGCGCCATCGCGACTGTCAACGCGAGCGACCACAGCCTCATCCGTTCATAGAGGTTAGAGGCTTCTCGGGACGCCGGTGGTTCGCTGTTGCCAGTCATCTGCCAGAGCAACGGTCTAATCTCTATCGGGCCTACAAGCTCCGCTGAAGGTCCATCCCAGTGGGGCGTCGAGCGGTGTTCGCTAGTCGGGCGCAACTGAATGCCATCTGTCAATTGAAGTCCACTGGTAACGGTCACGCCGCGAAGCTGGCAAACCACATTCAGGGTGGCCCACTCAGTCTGTAGAACTTTCAGAACCCAGCTAATGGTTCGATCAACCGATTGCGTTCTTTCGAGCAATCGCCACATTCGCTTCACCACTACGTGGTGCTGAAGCCCGAAATATCCATTTCCGGTCTTCAGGAAGAATCCGCCGCCGGCAAACGCGGCAGCGGTCTCGATCGCGGCATTGAGTGGTTTGAAGTCCGGCAAAAAGAGAGTGCCGACATGATCCAAACAAGCGTCAAGGGCTCGTCGAATCGCCTGCTCTTCTGGTTCGGTGAGGTCGAACATTCGCCAGCGCAGTGTAGCCCCCATCAAACAAAGCGAGTGGCCTAAGCATTCGGCAAGGAGTCACGATCATGGGGGGCGCGCGTGGCATGTCACGGAGTCGCCCCGCCACGGCGGCGGGCCATGGAGAGGGTCCGCGTTTCGCCCCCTCGGTCCCACGTCCGGATAACGTCTTCCGCGTCGCGGGCGAGTCGCCCGCTTCGCAGCACGTCGTAAGTCGTCGCGCCAAGGTCTCCCGATGCGCGAGAGCTTTTCCCCGTGCGCGGGAGCGTCTCCCGATGCGCCGGAGCGTCTCCCCGTGCGCGGGAGCGTCTCCCCGTGCGCGGGAGCTTCTCCCCGTGCGCGGGAGGGCGTCCCGACCGCGTTATCGCTTCAATTTCGCCGCTGCGGCTGAAGTTGCGCGAAGAGCGCGATGATGCCTCGGTTGACGTTCTATGTCGTTGGTCGTGCCAGCCCCCGCCGCCCCGCCCCCGCCGCCCCGCCCCCCCCGTCCCGCCGTGCAGAACCGGCGCGAGTACCAGGAGAAGGCCCGACGCCCATCGCGCTTTACGAAATGCCCTTGAGGCGCATCTTCAAGTCCTCGGGCTTCGGCGTGGATTCCATCGCCACCTTGTGGTGGATGAATTCACGCTCAACGAGGTCCACGAGCGAGCTGTTGAAGTCGATCATGCCCTCTTCGCGGCTCTTCCTGATGATGTCCAGCAGCTCGCCTTCGCGCGCTTCCAGAATGTACTTCTGCACGATCGGCGTGTTCAGCAGAATTTCCACCGCCGGGATCCGCGCGATGTTCTCGTGCAGCGTCGGCAGGAGCTTCTGGTAGATGATCGCGCGCATGTTGTAGGCCAGCATCTTGCGGACCTGGTCGCGGTATTCCTCCGGGAAGAGGTCGTAGATGCGGCCGAAGGTTTGCCACGCCGACGAAGCGTGGATCGTGCCGAAGACGAGGTGGCCGGTTTCGGCGGCGCGAAGCGCGGCTTCGAAGGTTTCGTGGTCGCGCATTTCGCCGATGAGCACGACGTCCGGGTTCTCGCGTACCAGCGCGCGGAGCGCTTCGTTGAAGTTCACGCAGTCGATGCCGACTTCGCGCTGGTTGATCGTCGCTTTGCCGTCCTTGAAGATGTATTCGATCGGGTCTTCGATCGTGACGATATGCACGCGCTTGCGGTCGTTGATGTATTGCAGCATCGAGGCGATCGAGGTGCTCTTGCCCGAGCCGGTGACGCCGGCGAACAAGATGATTCCCTGCGCGCTCAGCGCCACTTCGCCCAGGCTCGCCGGCAGATAGAGCTTTTCGAACGGCAGGATGTTCGACGTGATCAATCGGCAGGCCAGCGAAGGCTTGCCGCGCGCCATGAACAGGTTCACGCGGAAGCGATGGTCGTCGTCGTAGTCGTAGGCGAAGTCGATCGAGCCGTGATGGCGGAAGTGCTTGTACTGGTTCTTGTCGAGGATGTCCTTGGCGATCTGGAACATCAGGTCCGGCGAGCAGATTTCAGTTTGCAGGCTCTTCAGCGAGCCGCGCACGCGGATGCGCGGCGGCAAATCGACCTTGACGATGAGGTCGGACGCTTCGTGTTTGATGGTCGAAGCGAGATACGTTCGGAAGATTTTCATGCCCTCGCCGGACGCGGTCCCGGCGTCGTGATGCACCGCATCAGCCATGTCGGCGGTCAGATCGGTCGTGCCCGTCGTAACGGTTGCCATCCTTTGCGCTCCTCAAGCGAAGTGATACAGACCCTTAAGAGTAGCAAAACCGGGCCCGGAGCGGTATCCCCGCGGGAAAAAAGTCCCGGCACGAGCCGCGTTGCGTCGGCCGACACCCTACCCCCCTTGTCCCCGGCAACCACGAAACCGCCTCCGGTCCCGCAGCCTTGTCAACGGCCGCGCCTCACAGCAATCCCAGCGCACGCAGGCCTTCGAGGGGCTCGTCGAAGGAGCATGAACCATAGGAGATCGCGAAGCGCTCGCGCGAGCGCGCGATGGCGTCGCGGTCCAGCTCATGGCGGCCGAAGCGGATGCTGTCATCGGAGATGTCGAACGCGTCGATGGTCTGGGCGGCCAGGCAGTCCGCAACGTCCGGTTCCGCCGCGCCGCGGCGGTCGGCGATCGCCGCCGCGATGAAGACATTGAGGAATCCGTGCTCGTGCGTCCCGATTTCGCGGTTGACAATTCGCAGCGGGTGATGCATGCCCGCGGTCGCTTTGAACGGCACGGCGGCGCGGGCGCAGGCGACGATGAATCGCGCGACATCCTCGACGGACGGAAAGAGTTCAGCCGTAGCGCCGCCGGTGCGAATCTTCGCGCCCGCGTCGGAGCCCACGAGCGCCGCGATTGAACCGCGGACATCGCGCGACACGTCAAGCTCGAAGAATGGGAACACTTCGTCCGGGACCGCATCGAGCGCCGCGTCGATCTCGCCGGCCGCCGCGGCCCTGAGTTCGATCACGTCGATGATCGACAAACCGGCGGCGGATTCCTGGTGCGCTTCATTGAACTGCGCGATGCGCTCGAGATCGCGCGTCAGCGCCCCGAGATCGCTCGCCGGCGCGGCGATCGCGCTGATGCGCCAGGCACGCTCGCGGTCGCTGTTCGGGAGCAGCTCCTTCGCGGCGAGCTCGAATTCATCGAGGCGCGACACCGGCACGATGAGCCGGTTGATGATCCAACCGTCGT
>CAZLDF010000020.1:0-4068 GCA_964558095.1 uncultured Isosphaeraceae bacterium
GCGAAACGTACTGCGTCAGTTCCTCCGGCAGGCTGCGGATGCCCCGCCGCATCGCCTTCGCCACCGCGTACTGCATGGACAAGCGCATGCGCTTTTCGACCGCGGGCGTGACGTTGAAGCCGTGCCCGCGCATCGTGTCGAGCGACCATTGCCACGCCTTGAGTTCTTCGAGGCATCGCGGTTTCCACGCGCCGAACCCGATGGCGTGGTGGCCGATTTCGTGCAGGAAGATGGCGCAGCTCATCGGGCCACGCGGATACGGCGCTTCAATCAAACGGCTGACGCCCCCGCTGTGATAGTGCACCTCCCACGCACACCCGCTGCTGCTGGTGCGCCACTTTCGCACACGGACCTGATATCGCTGCTTCATCTCGACGACAAGCGCATCATACCGCGCCTGCATGGTTCCGGGACGCGCGCGAGTCGCGACGACCTGTGCTGCCGACTTGGGTGAACCTGATCGCGGGGAAGGCGCCGTTACCGCTTGCGTCTTCGCATCGTCCGCACTCGGCGCTCGACCGCGCTTCGGACGAATCCGCAGCAAATCCCAAAGCGTCTCAGCGAGAAACGTCATGCTCGATCTTCTCCAGCCTCATGCCCGGCTCGATGCGCCGGCCACGCGCCAGCGCCTCGAGCGTCATCGTCTTGCCTCCCGCCGGCTGTACGGACAGCGCTCGAATGCTCCCCCGGCCGCACGCAATCGACCAATCCGGCAGGATCGTACCCGCCGTCGCGTCGATTGATTGTTCGTCAGCGACATCCACTCGTTTCAGGATGATCCGCTCGTCGCCCAGTCGCACCGTGCAGCCGGGCCAGGGCGTCAAGCCGTGCACGCGGCTGCGCACGGCCGGGGCGGGCATATCGAAGCTCGTCGTGCCGTCTTCCTTGGTCAGTTTCCGCGCATGCGTGACGAGCGATTCATCCTGCGGCTGCGGATGAAGCTCGCCGCGATCGAACTGATCGAGCACGTCAATGACGGGCGTCGCACCGAGCTGCGCCAGGCGATCGTGCAGCTCGCCGGCGGTCTCCATCGGGTCGATGCGCGTGCTCGCGGAGGCCAGAATGTCGCCGCTGTCCATGCGCTGCGCCAGCGTGATGACGCTGACGCCGGCGTGCGTTTCGCCGTTGATGATCGCCCAGTTGATCGGCGCCGCGCCGCGATATTTCGGCAGCAGCGAGCCGTGCAGGTTGATCGCAAACGCGAACTCGCACAATCGCGGCCCGAGCTTGCAGCCATAGGCGATGACGACGAACGCGCGGGCGTCCACTCGCTTCAGCTCATCGATGAACGACGGCTCGTTCGGATCCTCCGGCTTGGCGCAGGGGAGATTGAAGACCGCCGCGTAACTTCCGACGGGCGTCGGCGTAGGCTTGCGATGTCGTCCCGCGGGCCGGTCCGGCTGCGTCACGACGAGCGCGATATCGTGCCTGGCACGCAGCGCATCGATGAGCGTTGGCAATCCGAACGCGCCTGAGCCGAAGAAGACCAGCCGCATCGCGATCAGCTCCCCGCCGCCAGCTCGAGGTCGCGCAGCGTGCGTCGCGTCGCCAGGCGGTCCTTCGGGCTCATGCGGTCGATGATGAGCACGCCGTTGATGTGATCGAACTCGTGCTGCCAGATGCGTGCGATGAACGCTTCGGAAGCGACGGCGAACGGCCGGCCGCGCTCGTCGAACGCTTCGATGCTCGCCTGGCGCGGCCGCCGCACCTCGATGGTGATGCCCGGCAAGCTCAGGCAGCCTTCATCGTGGGCGATCAATTCGCCCCGGCCGACGCGCAGCCTTGGATTGATGAACACGCGCTGGGGGTGCGATTCGTCGCCCTGCTCAGACTTCCACGGCTTGGTGACGAACATCCGCCACGACAGCCCGACCTGCGGCGCTGCCAGACCCACGCCTTCGGCCTCGTTCATCAGTTCGATCATCCGCGCGGCGACGGCGCGGACCTCGTCGTTGATCGCCGCGACCTCCGCGGCCTTGCGGCGCAGCACCGGGTTCGGATACTGCACGATGCTCATGCTGCTGACATCCACCGACATGGGCCCTATGCTACGGACGGGGACGAGCGCAGACCACCGGCGGTGCGTTGACCGCCGCTGCGTTCTGCCGTACCTTGCAATGCTTCGCACGCGACGTTGGCTGGCCCCTGTGACCTTCGTGGGGACGCGCCCCAGCCACCTCCGCCGTCGGCCGTCGCGCCTGCGACTCGACGTCCCCCCTGGGGACCGTTCGCACTCTATCGTTCCGTGGCACTCTTCAAACGAAAACCAGGCGACGGCGAGCAGCCGCAGGACAACGGCGAAGGACGATTCGTCCCGCAGCCGGAGAAAGCGCGCAAGTGGTTCGAGCACGCGCAGGCCGCGGCCGTGACGTCGAATTTCGAGTACGCGCTGGAGTGTTACGCCTACGGCATCCGCATCGACCCGGAGGTCATGTCGGCGCACGAAGCCATGCTCGCCGCGGCCGTCAAATACAACCAGAGCGGCGGCAAGGCGGCGTCCGGCAAGGAGATCAAGCGGATCGACGACGGCACGCCGATCGCGCGGTTCGCCGGCGCCGAATACGCGTGGATGAAGGAGCTGCCCAATGCGAGCCTCGCGCTGAAGGCGCTCGAAGCCGCCGCCAAGGCGCAGCAGCTTGAGTGGGCAGCGTGGATCGCCCGGCGAATCCTCAACGTCGTCAAGAATCAGAAGAAGCCCACGAAAGCCCAGTTCGTCCAGGCCAAGGACCTCTTCCAGGAAGTCCAGGCGTGGGACGAAGCGCTCGAAGCGCTGCAGCTTGCCAAGGGTGTCGACCCGCGCGACGCTTCGCTCGACGCCGAACTCAAAGATCTTTCGGCCCAGCGCGCCATGTCGCAGGGCGGGTATGAAGCGGCGGCGGGAGAAGAAGGCGGCTTCCGACGCTTCATCAAGGATAGCGAGCGCCAGCAGCAACTGCTCGAACAGGAGACGATCTCCGCCACCGCTTCTATCGAGGAACGCAACTTCCTGCGCGCCAAGGCCGCCTACGAAGCCAGCCCGACGCTCCCGGAAGCCATCAATCAGTACGCGCAACAGCTCAAGAAGCAGAACAAGATGCGCGAAGCGTTCGACATCTACATGAAAGGCTTCGCCGACACGCGCGAATACCGCTTCCGCTTGGCTGCGGGCGACATCCGCATCGAGGAAGCGCGTCAGAAGTGTAAGGCCATTCGCGAGCAACTCGAAGCGACCCCCGGCCCCCCCGACGCCGCTCTCCAGCAGCAGCTCAAGGACGCCGACGTCAAGCGCCTCGAGATCGAAGCCGCCGAGTTCCGCGAGCGCATCGAGAAGTATCCCACCAACCGCCCGATGCGTTTCGACTACGGCACGGTGCTCTTCGAGCTCGGCCGGTACGAAGAGGCGATGGAAAGTTTCCAGGCGTCCAAGGACGAGCCGCGATTGCGCGTCCGCGCCGGGCACTACCTCGGCCGGTGCTTCGCCGCCTCGGGCTGGCACGACGAAGCGGTGCTCGAATTCGAAGAGGCCCTCAAGGCCATCGACGTCCCCGACGCCGACCTCGAGCAATCCATCCGCTACGACCTCATGCTTTCGGTCATCGAGCAGTCGCGCGTCAACCGCTCGCTCGACCTCGCCAAGAAGGCCAAGGACATTGCCTCGGTCATCATGCGCAAGAGCGTCTCCTACCGCGACATCAAAGACAAGCGCAACGAGATCGAGGAGCTGATCCGCACGTTCAGCTCGTGATTGACCAGTGGCTGACCAACCAGTGGCGCAGGCAGCCAGTGGCTCAGTCATCCAGTGGCACGGGCGTCTCGCCCGTGCGTCAACCAGTGGCATGCAACGCCGCGAACTTCGGGGAATTGACGGGGTGCCACACTCTGTCCCGCGGGGCAGCGGGTGCGTTCGTGTCAGCCGGCGCACATGACAATCCACACACTTTGCCCGCGCAGCGCGGGTCAAAGTGTGGCGCCCGGAATGAAGTTCACGGCGTTGAGTGGCATCGGCGTCCCCCCCCCTCCCCCCCCTTCCCGATGACTCGTAGCCGCGTCGCACTCCGGCCCAGCCCCCTCCCCTGTCTCCTGTCTCCT
>CAZLDF010000021.1:0-11697 GCA_964558095.1 uncultured Isosphaeraceae bacterium
ATCGACGTGTCCATACACGCTGCCCAGGAGCGCCGTATCCTGCCAGAGGTTCGATCCGCCCGATGCCTCGAACACCGCGTCGAGCACGCTTTCGATCAGTGCAGCGCGAGCGCCGTCGCTCGCGGTCGAAACAATTCGCGGCGGGGCGGGGAACATGAAGTCCACCAGCGTGTGAATGCGCCAGGCGATGTCGTTCTCGACGACGATCTCGCGCGAATACCGGTCGCCGCGACGATCGCTGGACGGATTGCACAATCGCGGCGGCAAGCCGACCGACTGCGCCGGCGGGCCGCTGCTGGCCCCCCCCTCGGTCGGCTCCGCCAGCGCGTTGCGATAGTACGACCACAATCGCATCAGCCGCGGCAGCGTGCACGACTCGTGCTGATCGATGAGCAATTCGAGCAGCGATTCATTCAGACTGACTTCACGAAACGGCGCAAGTTGATATGCCACTGCGAGTCTCCGTCAGGTTTCGGCCCGCGTCGATCGGCGATCGAATCGAGCGGGCCTCCACCCACGGCCGCGGCGTCACGCCTGCGCGCGCAACCGTGACGCCGGCGGCCGCAAACCGCCTTGGCGCTATCGACAACGCACAAAATTTTTCCCGATGGACGCTTCGACCGGCGTCACGTTTGTGCGCGCCGGCCGCTCGTCATTCCCGCGAAAGCGGGAATCCAGAGGACGCCGCGGGATCATGAGGATTCAAGAAGTGCGCGCCACAGGTGGGCTTACGTGAGTAACAGGAGCCCATGTGTCAACGCTCGCACTTGCACACACGACTGGATTCCTGCGTGCGCAGGAATGACGGCGGGTGCGCAGGAATGACGGCGCGTGCAAAGGAATGACGGCGCGTACAAAGGAACGACGGCGGGCGCGGGAATGACGGCGCGTGCTCAGGAGTGACGGACCGTTACTTCGGCACTTCCACGAGAAACGGCTCCTGCGCGTACGTTTCCGCGTTGGGGCTGCGGTCGAAGCGGTTCTTCTTGATCAGCAGCGGCTCGCCGTTGACGAGGCGCTTGGGGAAGCGCTGAATCCAGCGGCGGACTTCGGGTCCGATCACGCCGCTTTGCGGGTCGATCGATTCCACGCCGAACACGCCGACTGTGACGGTGCTGAGCATGCGCGCGTCGTCGTGGTGGAAGTAGGCTTCGATGTTCTGTGCCCGCAGTTGCCGCACGAAGTCTTCCGCTTTGCGATGAATGTCTTCGAGGCGCATCGAGCCCTTTTCGTCGTCGCCCCACAGCGCGATGTCGAGCGTATAAAGCGTCTTGACGCCGGGATAGCGCTGGCGGACCGTGCGCAGGTCATACGGGTGCAACCGAGCGGTGGAAGCGTCGTCCACCTTGGTGAGCATCGCGCGGCGGAAGAGCTGCATCTGGCGCACCTTCAGGCTTTTGACGCGCTGGAGCTCGGCCTTGGCGGCTTCGTCCTGCGGCCCGGCGTACGAGCCGTAGATCACCATCGAGCCCTTGTCCGTGGTGTGAACCCGCGCTTCGCTGTATTGCGGCGCAAGCCGGCGGATCTCGTTGACCATGTTCGCGGCGGCCTGCTGGTGGCTTTCGCCGGTGAAGGTGTTGAGCACGATCGCCCAGGTCTCCCGGCCGCCGGCGGCGTCCGCCGCCCCGTCGCCCGCCCAGCGCGCGGCGGATGCCCGCTCCCAGTCTTCGCCCAGATCGAGCGACTGGGAGACGCTGGTCTGCTCGCCGGTTCGAGGCGAATTCGCCCCAGAGGCGGGGCGGCTGCCGGCCGCGGTTGTCGTGGCTTTCAGATTCGTTGCGTTTTCGGTTCGCAGCATCGTGCCGCCGCCCGTTTCGCGGTCGTCGCAGCCCCCGGCCGCGATGATGAAAAACCCCGCTGCGAGCGCGAGAAGCCGGGTTTTATCAGACGCTGCCATGCCGCCGAGCCTCCATCAACGCCGGGGACGATTCACATGAGAAATCGGCACGCGCCGGCGAAGGTCCGAAAATATCGTAAGTCCTTATCAATAATCGACTTGCGCAAAAACCACGAGCGCCGCCAAAGTTCAAGGCGATTTTGAGCCCGCGTCGATACTTTAGTTCGGACGGACGCGGGTTTCCCCAGGTGCTCTGGAACACATCCCGCCTCCGCCCGCCGTCGGGAATGGAACCTGCCAGGACCCCGCGCCACCGGACCACGACCGCCTCTGCGATGTCCGTGTCGAGTCTGTAAGCAGGTGAATTCGCCTGTCCTTCATCGTGATGAAAGGGTCGTGGCGACCCGCAGCGCTGGCGCTTTGCCTCATGCACTCAGACTCGGCCGCGAAGGAGAACTTGCTCAATGCCTGACATCGCCTCCATCGGTCACGGCTCGACGGGGCCGATCAGCCGACCCGGGGCCGCATCGGACGCGTTCGCGTCGCGCAATGGCCTGGCCCACCCCGCCCCCGCGCGACCCGGCGACGACCGGCCCGCCGAAAGCGCCGACCGCGTCGAATTGTCCGACCACGCCCGATACATGGACCGCCTGCGCGAACTGCCGGGCGCCCGCATCGACCGCGTGTCGCAGGTGCGCGCCGCGATCATTGAAGGCACGTACGATTCGCAGGAGAAGTTCAACATCGCGGTCGATCGGCTGTTGCAGGACCTCGACTTGCCGACCGAATAGCAACACGTCGGCTTCGCGAAGCAGCGGGGTGAACCCGCTCGCGAAACGGTGTTTCACACGACGCGATACGCACCACTCAACCGGACCCAAGCCCACACACAGGTGGGGAGAATTCTTCGCCGAAGCCCGCCGCGCATTGCGCGGCGGGCTTTTGTTGCGGCATGATTCCCCTCCCCCGCGCGATGTGAGTCAACGGTCGAGCGCGTGATAGTCGAACTTCTGCCCGCCGACGGACAGCTCGCCCATGAGGCCCTTCTCGTTGAAGATGAAGATCGCCACGCCGTTGTCATATTCCGCCTGGGCGCTGGCGCCGGCGGCGGCGGCGACGGCGGTGGCGTTGGCGGCGAGCTCCAGCTTCGACTCCTTGAACCGCCGCAGCGCGATGTCGTCCTCGAAGAAAATGATCTCGCTGAACGTCTGACCGCCGATCTGCAAGCCGATGGAGCCGGCGCTGACGTCCGCGGTGCCGATCACGGCGTCGCCGAGCACTGCCCGCCGCTCATAGACCGCCCCGATGCCGTGCGAGCCGCCGACAATGAACCCGCCCTTGCCCACTTCCGGGAACACGACATAGCCTGCGGAGTTCTCGAAGTAGGTCGCGGTCCGCGGATAATCGCGCTGGGCGCGATCGACGGTGAGCGAAGCGCGCGTCGTGAGGTCATCGAGCTTCTGGCCGCTGGTCGATTTCGCGGCGCTTTCGCAGCCAGCGGTCACGAGGCACAGGGCGACACACGCGAGAATCTTCAGAGCACGGTGCATGGTCAATCCTCCGATGTAAGTTCTTCTGTCAACTCTTCCCAGACAACAAAATGAGCATATCCGCCGCGGCGCGGTTTGTCGCAGGACGATGTTGATGAACGGAATTTAACGGAACGCGGCGGCGGTGGTGCGTGCGACGCAACCAGGTTCAACGCCTATTGATCGTTTGACAGAACGAGATGTGTTGCCGGTCGTCATCGAATCTTCGGCCGTCGAGGCCGAAGATTCGATCACAGGCGAGACGCCTGTGCCACTGGGACTCGATCACAGGCGAGACGCCTGTGCCACTGCCCGGCGTCCTACTCGATGATGCCCTTCTGTTTGTATTTCTCGCGGTACTTTTCGTACATCTGCGTGTGGCGGCTGGAGAGGTCGATGCGCCGGCCGTCGATGAACGCCATGACGACTTCGGTGGTGATTTCGAGCGGGTCGCCGGTGGTGAGGATGAGCGTGGCGGCCTTGCCGCGCTCCAGCGAGCCGTGCGTCGCGCCGACGCCGAGGATTTCCGCCGCGCTCAGCGTCACGCTCTTGAGCGCTTCGTCCCTGGGCAGCCCGTACGCCGCGGCCGTGGCGGCGTGATGACCGAGCGTGCGCTCCATGCCGTCGCGCCCGCCGGGCGCGATGCAGAACTTCACGCCCACTTCGTGCAAGACCTTCGGCAAGGTGTAGGCGCGGTCATAGGCGTCATGCCGGCGGCTTGGCATGCGATGAACGCCATTGATGACGACGGGCACATCGTGCTTCTTCAGGATCGGCAGCGCGCGGTCGGCCTCGAGCCCGCCGAGGATCACGATCTTGTAGCCGCGCTTGTCCGCCCAGGTGATCGCCGACTCGATCTGCCCGACCGACGACGCCCAGACGAACAGCGGCCGATTGCCCGCCAGGCAATCGCGCATCGCCTCGTAGCGCAGGTCGGTCGTGACGTCGTCATCATGCTCGCGCGCCGCGAAGTACGCCTCGGCGTCATCGAAGATCGCGTCGATCATGGCGAGCTGCTCGGCGATGCCTTGCCGCTGCTCACCCCCCCCCCGGCGCATCCACGGCGCGCGGATGGGATCGGTGTTCGGCCAGGTGATCACAAGCCCCGCCGCGTCGTCGATCGCCATGTCCTCCCACGTCCAGCCGTCCATGCGGATGATCGAGCATCGCCCGGCGACCAGCCCGCCGTCGGGAAGCGTCAGCGCCGTAAGGATGCCGCTGTTGCGCGCGACGGGGATGAGATCGGTGTCGGGATTGACCGCGACGGCGGCGCGGACTTCGGGGGTGAAGTTGCCCAGCTCGCGATGATCGTTGGTGACTGAGACGTCGCCGGTCTCGATGAGCCCAAGCTGCGTCTGCGGCGCGATCAGGCCGGGATAGACGTGAAAACCGTTGGCATCGACGATTTGCGAGTCGAAGAGATCAGGCGCGGCGCCCTCGCCGACCTCGCGAATCAGGCCATCCTGCAGCACGATGTAGCCCCGTTCGATCGCCTGCGAACTGACGGGATGGATTGTCGCGTTCTGGATGATGACGATCTCGTTCTGAGGGGGGGCGGGGACTTGGCGCGACTGGGCGTGGGCGATGCTTGCGCACAGGGACAATCCGAGCAGCGGGGCGAGCCCGCTCGCGAAACGCCGCGCTCGAAGACTCGCGATCCAGGACTCATGACGCTTTCTCATCGCGCACCTCCGTGCGAGTGTTGACCGCTGCGATAGTGTTCGAGCAGCTCTTCGATGCCGCCGCAGCCGCAGTCTCCGGGGCGGATTTCCATGGGGTCTTCGCCTTTACGGACACGATCGACGAGGGCGTCGATGAGTTCGTCGGGGAGCTGGGCGTACATCCAGTCTTCGCCCGGCCGCGAACCGCCGCGGCGGCCGCGTCGCATCCCCCCCCCTTCGCCCGCTCCCGGCGGGCCGCCGCCCTCGCCGACGCCCGCGTTGCCGGCGTCGTCGGATTTCAGCTCGCCGTGCTGCGCGATGAGAATCTTCTGGATCAGGCGCTGGCGCTCGTTGTTGGTCCACGCGCGAAGCTCCGCGTCCTTTTCCAGATTGAAGTGGCATGCCCCTTCGATCCACGTCTGCTCGCAGCGCGTGTAGGCGCTCAGCGGATGGCCCGACCAGATGACGAAGTCGGCGTCCTTGCCGGTTTCGAGCGACCCGGTGCGCTCGTCGATGCGAAGCTGTTTCGCCGGGTTGATCGTGACGAGCTTCAGGGCGGATTCCTCGGAGAGCCCGCCAAAGCGCACGGCTTTGCTCGCTTCGGTGTTCATTCGCCGGGCGAGTTCGTCGGAATCGCTGTTGAAGGACATCAGCACGCCGACGTTGGTCATCAGCGAGCCGTTGTGCGGGATCGCGTCCATGACCTCGACCTTGTACATCCACCAGTCGCTGAAGCTGCTGCCGCCCGCGCCGTGTGCGGCGATCGCGTCGGCCACCTTGTAGCCTTCGAGCACGTGCTGGAACGTGCCGATCTGGAAACCGAATTCGTCGGCGATGCGGATGAGCATCAGAATCTCGTCCTGGCGATAGGAGTGACAGTGCACGATGCGCTGGCGATCGAGAATCTCGACGAGCGTGTCGAGTTCGAGGTCGCGCCGCGGCGGGTACGCCTTCTCGCGCTCCTGCGTCGGCAGCGATTCGTATCGATCCCAGGCGTCGCGATAATCACGCGCTGCGGTGAACGCGTCGCGAATGAACGTCTCGACGCCCATGCGCGTGTCGGGGTAGCGCCCGGCGGATCGCTTGACGTTCTCGCCCAGCGCGAACTTGATGCCGGGGAACGCGCCGTCGATGGAGAAGTCATCGGCGTTGCCGCCCCACTTGAGCTTGACGACCGAGTTTTGCCCGCCGATTGGATTCGCCGAACCATGAAGCTGATTCGCAGCGGTGAGACCGCCGGCGAGTTCGCGATACCAGTTGATGTCGTCGGGCTCGATGACGTCGCTCATGCGCACCTCGGCGGTGTTGGTCTGCATGAATTCGTTGACGCCGCCGGTAAGACCTGTGTGGCTGTGGCAGTCGATGAGGCCGGGGGTGACGTGTTTGCCTTGCGCGTCGATCGTTTTCGACGGTGCGTCGGCGGGAATGCTCGAACTCGATCCGATTGCCGCGACTTTGCCGCCGCGCACGATCATCCAGCCGTTCTCGATGACGCCTTGCGGGCCGCAGGTCCAGATGGTGGCGTTGGTGATGAGAAGGTCTTCCTGTTGCGGCAACTGCGCGAGGCCGTACTCGCCCAGGGGATAGACCAGTTCGCTGGGGGGGGGTTCGAATCTTTCTTCTTCGTCCTTCTTCGCGATCGCCTCGCCCTCGCCACGCGAGCCGGAGAACGAGCCGGAGAACATCTCGCTTTCGAAGCTGCCCTTGAGTTCGCCGGCTGAAATCGTGCCGGTGAGCGTGACCTCGCTGCCGCGCATGCCGGCGAACTTCAGCGCGACGGCGCCGCTCGATGGGTCATACGAACCTTCGGAGATATCGACCTCATCGCGCATCATCTGCACGTTGCCGGTCAGCCGGCCGCCCTCTTCGAGTTTGAGTTCGATGGCGAGCGGGAAGCTTTGCGGCATGTTGGGCCCTTCGATCATGACGGTCCATGCGCCGCTCACGCCGTCGTCGGTCTTGTCCGCTTCCGCGTTGTCGTCGGCGTCGGCGACGGGTTGATCGGTCTGCGCGGCTTCTTCCTCACCTTCCTTTTTTTCTTCGTCGCCCTCCTTGGCCTTGTCGTCCTTGTCCTTGTCCTCGTCGTCTTCGTCCGGCAGCATGGTCACGGCGGCGAAGCTGAATTCGAATCGCTCGCCGCTGGGCAGCAGCGCGCTGCCGGTGACGCCGTCGCTGCTCATCACCCCGCCGAAGACAACATATCCCTCAGCGTCGAACGGCTTGCCATCGACGACGAATGAAATCTGGTCCGCCTGCACGCTGACCTTCTTCGCCTTGAGCTTCTTCTCGTCGGGCAACGTAAACGTGACGGAAGACTTCTTCGCGTCGATCGTCGCGGGCAGTTCCCTGCCGGTCGATGTGGTGAGCGTCCCCTCGGCGCGAAGCTTCTTTTCGGGCGCCTTGTTGATTTCGTAGCGCTTGCCGTTGACCCACGTGTCGCGGACCTGCATCTTCTTGTCGAAGAGCGTCTTGTCGGTGATGACGAAGTTGGCGATCTTGCCGGCTTCGATCGTGCCCAGGGTGTCCGATAGTCCGAGGAGCGCTGCGGGCCTGGTCGTGAGCAGCGCCAGCGCGTCGGCTTCGCTCAGGCCGCACTTGATCGCGGTGCGCAGGTTCTCGAAGACGTTGCTGCGATTGTCGAGGCCTTCGGTGGTGATCGACACATCGACGCCCGCCTCGACGAGCCGCGCCAAGTTCGCCGGCGCCTGCTCCCACAGCATCATTTCGCGCAGCGTCAGCGTTTCGGCGTCATTGAGCGATTCGACCTTCGGCCGCTCGGGATAGTTCACAGGCACGATCACGGGCGACTTCAGGGCGGCGACGTCGGCGAGGCGCTCATATTCGCCGCCCGAACCGATGAACGCCGCCTTCAGGCCGAACTCGTCGCAGACGCGCTGCGCGCGGATGGCGTCGTGCACGTCATCGACCTCGATGAGCAGCTTCGAGCGGCCATCGAGCACGGGGCGCAGCGCCGCCAGCGCATCGGCGCGCAGGGGCGGCTCGTTGCCGTCGGGATGCTTCGCATAGACCTCTTCGCACCGGGCGTGCCACTGCGCGTCGTAGAGCGTCTGGCGCATCAGCGCGACGGCGCCGGCCTTGGAGCCGGGATACGACCCGCCCTGCCGCCCCCCCCCTCCGCCGCCACCGCCATGTTCGAGCGCCGCAGCCATAAACGTCTCGTCGCGATAGCAGTCCACGTCTTCCGCTGCTGCGTCGGTCGAGACGACCGCGCCCATGCCGCGGAACGTCCCCGCCGACGGATACACCGCAGCCGCCGCGTAGCCAAGCTTGCGAAGCTCCTCGCGCACGTTCGCAGGCGGGCCGGGCTGCTCGCACATGCGAACTTCCGGATGCACGCGCGTGTTCCAGTGGCTGCCCTCGCTTCGCGGGATCGCGGCGAGGTCGATGAACAGGCTCGGCTCGATCAAGCCTGGATAAACCGTCAGACCCGTCGCGTCCCACACGCGCGCGCCGGCCGGCGGCTGAACGTCCGCTCCGACAGCCTCGATCACGCCGTCGCGAACGACGATCGTCGCGCGTTCGATCGTCTGGTCGGGCGAAACGACGACGGCGGCGTTGGTGATCGCGTGGGCGCGAAGCTCCGCCGGGCGAATGCCGTTGACCGGCCCGGTTTGCGATCGCGAGCTGGCGGCAAACAGACCGGTGAGCGCGATTCCCACCAGCGCGGCGGCGACGGCCGAATATCTGGGCGCGGGCTCCTGCATGATTATCTCCTGCCGGTTCGGCGGCTGATTGACGAGCAAGGGAATCTTACCGGACGCGACAGGAGCGGATGCGTCGTGGCGGACCTTGCGGCCTGTGCTGGAATGGCCGCTCGGATCGACCGATAGATCAACCGTGTCGCCTTGGAACGACTGCCTCGAAGCCCGGCTGCATGAAACCGCCGGGCATTGCCGTCCATGACCAAATCCGGGAGCTGAGACGTGACCCATCCTCACCGCGCACTGGACCTGCAGGCCGCCCTTCGCAAGCTCGAGCGCTGGAAAACAAGCGACGAACGCGAGAAACTGCGGCGATTCGCCCGATTTCCCTCGCGCGGCGAGGCCAGGCTCTGGCCCGGCCAGCCCTGCAACGAGACCGAGCCCCTCTGCACCGTCCACGTTCGCGACGTCAGCCGCGGCGGCGTCGGCGTGCTGTCCAATCAGCCCGCACGCGTCGGCGAGCACTGGCAGGTCCAGATGATCGACGACTCGCTGGTCATCAACACGCTGCCCGGATTCTGCCGCTATTGCATCAGCGTCATGGACGGCGCGTATCTCATCGGCATCCAGTTCGGCATCGACAGCAGCATCCTGCTCTCGCTCGGCGTGCCCGGCAAGTCCATCGCGATGGGCGACACGCCCGACGAGCTGCGCGAAGTCGAAGGCGAATTCAGCGCGCCGGAGGATTGCGCCCGCGAGACCGCGCTCGCGACGTGATCGTGGGTTCATGCGCCCGTTTCGCGAGCGGGCGTGTCCCGCTGCGGTTGGGTGTCATTCGACTCAACCCGCGCCTGCTCCTCGAATCGCGCCCAACCGCAGCGGGCTGAACCCGCTCGCGAAACGCGTTGACGCTTCGTTCACACCGCGCTCGGGTGCCAGATCGTCTTGAAATCGACGAACGGCTCGATCGACCACGGACTCTCGCTGGCGTCCGCGTCGAACCACTGCTCGTCCGTGAGGCTTTGCACGTTCACGCGCTTGACGTTTTCCGCGGCGCCGAGGCGCAGCGTTTTCGCGTGCGCCGCCGTCATGTTCGCGGCGCTGATGCCGTGGACGTTGCGATGATTCGCTATATGTTCGAGCAGCTCATCGCGCTGGCCGGTCAGAATGTTGATGACGCCGGCCGGCACGTCGCTCGTGGCGCAGACTTCGGCGAAGACGCAAGCGGCAAGGGGATGCGCTTCGCTGGCGATGGCGACGATCGTGCAGCCCGCGCACAGCGGCGGGGCGATGAGGGAAACCAGCCCCAGAAGCGGGGGGGCGTCCGGCGCGACCACGCCGACGATCCCCGTCGGCTGCGGAATCGTGAAGTTGTAATACGGCCCCGCGACCGGATTGTTGCAGCCGAGGACCTGCGCGTACTTGTCCGCCCACCCGGCGAAGCACACCAGCCGGTCGATCGCGACATCGACTTCCTTGCGCGTGCGAGCGATCGAGTCGCCCGTTGTCGATCTGATCACCTCGGCGAACTCATCGCGCTTGCCTTCAAGCATTTCCGCCATGCGATACAGGATTTGCCCGCGATTGTAAGGCGAGCGATCGCCCCAGCCGGGCAATGCCTTCGCAGCGGCGTCGACAGCGTCGCGCACGTCCTTGCGCGACGCATGACAAATGTGCGCGAGTACCCCCCCCTGCGTGTCCTCGACACACAATGACCGCCCGGATTCCGAGCGCGGAAAGTTGCCGCCGATGAAGAGTTTGTATGTCTTGAGCACGTTCAGTCGTGTCGTCATGGCAGCGCAATCTCCAGCTCGATCTCATCGCGCAGCGGAATGCCGTTCATGCCGATGAGCGGAATCGCCTTGTCATATCGCTCTCGATACAGATCGATCATCCCCGGCCAAACTCGCACCAGCCGCCAGCCGCGTTTCTGATAGAACGCAAGGGCCCGAAGATTGTCGTTGGTGGTGGTCAGAAACACCCGTCGGCTCGCGTGACGCCGTGCTTCCGTGATCGCAGCGCTCAGCAGCGCCGTCCCCACGCCGGCGTCTTCGACGCGTGACGCCAAAGTCACGATTTCCGTTTCCCCGCCGTCATGTGCGAACGTCACGTGGCCGATGCGCTCGCCATGGCGCCACGCGATGAAGCAAGGCAGTTTATCCGCTTCGTAACGCACATCGCGCGACCAGATCGTCGTCGAATTCCAATGTTCCACGAGTTCCGAGACAAGGAACTCGCGGTCGCCGGCGGCGCTCGGCAAAATGACGATCTCTGTTAACATTGGAGCGGCGATGCTCACCACGCGCCCTCCGCGAACTCCGCGTCAAAAACACCATGTCTGGTGTCCACGAATCGCCTCCCATCAAAAGGTCACGTACCCGCGCAAGCCCTGCAATCCGCCTTCGCGGCCGAAGCCGGATTCCTTGAACCCGCCGAAGGGACTGGCCGCGTCGAATTTGTTGTAGGTGTTGCACCACACGACGCCCGCATCGAGCTTGCGCGCGATCTCGAAGATCTTGCTGCCCTTGTCCGTCCACACCCCCGCCGCGAGCCCGTAGGGCGTGTTGTTGGCCCGCTGCAGCGCCTCCTCGGGCGTGCGGAAACTCATCACCGCCAGCACCGGGCCGAAAATCTCCTCGCGCGCGATCACATGGCTCGGCTGCACACCCGTGAAGAAGCACGGCCGACACCAGTACCCTTTCTTCGGCAACGGATGGCCGTTCACTTCGTGAAACGCAGCGCCGTCTTCGCGTCCCGCTTCGAGATATTTATGGATGGTGGACAGCTGCGCTTTACTATTTATTGCGCCGACGTCGGTATTCTTATCCAGCGGGTCGCCGACGCGCAACGACTTCATGCGATGCATGAGTTTCGCAATGACATCATCCAGAATGGATTCTTCCACAAACAGCCGTGATCCCGCGCAACAGACGTGGCCCTGATTGAAATATATTCCGCTGACGATTCCCTCGACGGCCTGATCGATGGATGCGTCGGCAAAAATAATA
>CAZLDF010000022.1:0-2982 GCA_964558095.1 uncultured Isosphaeraceae bacterium
CCACGCCGCCAAACGTGTGCAACCCTCGTTGGATCGCCAACGAATCGAGGAAGCTCGCGCGGCAAACCAAACTCAAGTGCACGGTCATCGACTACGCCCGCGCACAACAACTAAACATGGGCGGGCTCGTCAACGTCGGCAAAGGCTCCGACACCAAGCCCTGCCTCATCATTCTCGAACACAAGCCGCCCCGCGCAAAACCCGATGCGACCGTCGCGCTCGTCGGCAAGACCATCACTTTCGACACCGGCGGCTACTCGCTGAAGATCTCCGGCGCGATGAAAGGCATGAAGTACGACAAGTGCGGCGGAATGGCGGTGCTGGGCGCGATGCGCGCCATCGCCGCATTGAAACTCCCCGTGCACGTCGTCGCGCTGCTGCCCGCCGCGGAGAACATGGTCAGCGGCGACGCTTGCCGGCCGGACGACATCATCCGCATGTACAACGGCGTCACCGTCGAAGTCACCAACACCGACGCCGAGGGACGGCTCGTCCTCGGCGACGCGCTCGCATATGCCTGCGCGAAGTTCAAGCCCGCCGCGCTGCTCGACGCCGCGACGCTGACCGGCGGCGTGGTCGTCGGGCTCGGCCACTTCTGCGCCGGCTACTTCTGCGGCGACGACAAACTGACGCAGCGCATCGAGCGCGCCGCCGACGAAACCGGCGACAAGGTCTGGCGCCTGCCTCTGTGGGACGAGCACAAAGAATTCATGCGCGCCAAGCACGCCGACATCTGGAACTCCGCCCCATCGCGCAACGCGCACCCGATCCAGGGCGCCGCGTTCCTCAGCTACTTCGTCGAAAAGGGAGTCCCTTGGGCGCACATCGACATCGCAGGCATGAGCGACGTCGAATGCGACAAGGACCTCTTCGTGACGGGACCGACCGGCTACGGCGTGCGGTTGCTGACCAGCGTCGTCGAGCAGTACGCGTGAGAACACCCGGACCTTCGCCCCCCGTGGACTCAGGTCCGGCGTGGGCGCAATCGTGCTACGTTACATTGCCGCGGCCGTGATCTTGACTTTCGTCGGGTCTTCGCCGCGCTCGATCGCGGCGATCTTGTTCAGTCGCCTCGCGTGCCGACCGCCTTCGAATTCCGTCTCGATCCACACGTCGCAGATGCGGATGACTTCGTCGGTGGAGCTGAGGTCGCCGGAGAGGCAAAGGACGTTGGCGTCGTTGTGTCTGCGGCTGACGGCGGAGGTGACTTCGTCATGCACGAGCGCCGCGCGAATGCCCTTGATCTTGTTCGCCGCGATGCACACGCCAATGCCCGTGCCGCAGATCAGGATGCCGCGATCCGCCCGGCCCTGGCTGACGGCCGAGCCGACCACCCACGCGTTGTCGGGGTAGTCGCAGGCGTCGCCGTTGCAGATGCCCGCGTCGCACACCTGGTGGCCTCGAGCCGCCAGATGACGATGCAACGCGCGGGCGCTCTGCACCCCTCGATGATCGGCCCCGAGTGCTATTCTCATGAAGGCGGCTCCACAGAAGAAGACGTTGAAGATCGTTTCGACTGCTCGCGAAGGTTCAGCAAGCTGTCCAGACGGGCTGGAATCAGCTCCAACAGGCGAGCAATGATCGCATCATAGGCCTCGACGCCCATGCCCAGAGGGTCGGCGATGTTCGCCGATTCATCCAGCGGCTTCACCTTCGCCGCTTCCTCCGGTTCGCCCGCCACGAGCGATCGAGCGGCGGCGACGTGGCTTCGAGTCATCCCCAGCACCAGCTTCGCCTTGCGGATCATGTCCGCCGTCAGCGGCTTCGACCGCCCCTCATCGTGCTCGATCCCGCGTCGCGAAAGCGCTTCGTGCGTCTGCGCCGCCCACGGCGTGGATTCGAACGCCGCCACCCCCGCCGAGGCGAAGAACAACTCCCGGCCTCGCGGCCCCAGCTTGCCCGACCGGGCCAGGTGCCGGGCGACCGACTCCGCCAGCGGGCTGCGGCAGGTGTTGCCGGTGCAGATGAAAAGCACGGTGTCCATGCGGTGAATTGGCTTTATCGTATCGCCGTCCGATGCCCGCGACCGAAGCGGCCCTCGCGACGCAGCGCGGCCGCGAGCTTCGCCGCCCGTCGCCGCCGCCCGCCACTTGACGAGCCGCGTGCATTCGATACTCGTGCTAAACTGGGCGCACGCACGGAGCCCGGTTTTCAACGACCCCGCCGCCGTTGACGCATCGCATCGCATCGGAGACCGTTCTTGGAATTCGTGTCCAACGAGGAAGTGCGCGAGCTGCTCCGCGAGCACGGCATCGCGCAAAGCGGACCGGGGCAAGCCGCCGCCACGGGCGATCAGGCCGCCACGACCCTCAGGTCCGACGTGGCGCACTACCACATTCGATGCAACGGCAGCGGCGCCAAGCCCGTCGCGGGCGCCAAGGTCATCGTCGCCGAAAAAGACAAGCTCGCCGACATGTTCGAGCACATCCTCCACCTGCTCAGCCTCTCGCAGGTGGTGCTGCTGCCGGTGGGCAAGTGGCGCGGCGTGTTCGACGCGGTCGCGTTCAGTCTCGCCGAGCACGAAGACTGGCAGGAGTTCGACGCCTCCGTCACGGTCGAGCTGAACACGCGCGACCCGCTGGTGTGCGACGCCGCCGACTTCCACACCCTCGTCGAACTGGTCCGCGCTTTGCTTCGCGACGCCGAATCGCCCGAGCAGGGCGTGACCGTTCTCTGCGGCAACCTGCCGGTGCTCATGGAAATCGTTCCCGATGGCGCGATGCGCCTTAGCCTCGGCAGCCAGGCGCTGGCCGACGAACTCGCCGACGTGCTGGGCGGATGACCGAGCGGTCCCGGTACCACGGCTCTCCGAGCCGTACTCCTGGTACCACGGCTCTCCGAGCCGTACTCTTGGTACCACGGCTCTCCGAGCCGTACTCCCGGTACCACGGCGCTCCGAGCCGTACTCCTGGGACCACGGCTCTCCGAGCCGTACTCCCGGTACCACGGCTCTCCGAGCCGTACTCCTGGTACCACGGCGCT
>CAZLDF010000023.1:0-4092 GCA_964558095.1 uncultured Isosphaeraceae bacterium
CCTCACGGTCTGGGAGATTTTCTCACGGTCTGGGAGATTTCCTCACGGTCTGAGAGGTTTCCTCACAGTCTGGGAGATTTCCTCACGGTCTGGGAGATTTCCTCACGGTCTGGGAGATTTCCTCACAGTCTGGGAGATTTCCTCACAGTCTGGGAGAATTTCTCCTGAACCGTGTGCAACACATATGGGACGCGCCATACGTCTGCGCGAGCCCAAATCGTCGAAAATCCATGATGAGGCTCAGCCCGCCGTGAAGCCCCGCGCGCACGGCGTCGATCACTTCACGTCCCCCCCCCACATCCTCGCCAAGTGCTGCCCCGTGGTCTTGCGTCCGTATCGCGACGGCTTGTTCTAAAGCCCCATGAAGCGCCACACGCCCAGCGCGATGGTCGCGAGCATGATGATCAGCCCCGCGATTCGCCGCCAATTTCGCCCCGGCGCAGCGTGGATTGGTCGCGCCGCCGCCAGCAGGAGCGCGACCGCCAGCAACACAAGCGCCGCTTCCAGCGCGAAGGCGCCAAAGCCGTAGGCGACGTGCAGCGAGGGCGCTCCGTCCGCTGCGCCGGCCCAGCGGCTCGCCTGCGGCCCCCACAGCGCCAACACCTGGCGCACCATGTGAGCCAGCGCCAGGCCCCCCAGGCCGAACAGCAAGGCGAACACCGCCGCCCAGCCGCCCAGGCGCAGCGCCGCCGCGCCGTTCGTTGGCCCGCCGGGCGATGCGCCCCCGGGTGAACGGCCAGTTCCTGCAAACTCGATGCGAGCGCGTGAAATCGTGATGAGCGCCGTGAGCACCAGGACGATCGACGACCATCCGATCCAATCTGTGGCTGAGCGTGTCAGGGCGAGCGCGCACGCACCGTGGGCGGCGCTACAGAGCATCGCGAGCAGGAGCGACGCGGTGATGCGCGCATCCGCCGCGCGGAGCGAAGCGCGTTGCGCGCCGCCGGAATCGACCGGCCCGGGGGGGGGATCGGGCGCCGATGGCGAATTGATCCACAGCACCACCGCTCCCATCGCAAAGGCCGCCTGACCGACCCAGACCGTCATCTCATGCGCCGCTGCGAGCAGCAGCGCCAGGACCGCAGCGCCGCTGAGCGCCCCGATCAGCCAGCGCCCGCCGGCCGCGTGCGCGGCTGCGCCGCCGGCGCTCCAGAGCGCGCTCCCGATCGACCATCCTGCGATCAAACCCCAGCCGCCGAAGGCAGGCCAACCCGTCGATCCCGCATCCTGCGAAGTGTTGAACGCCCACACGATCAGCGGCAAAGCGAGCACCAGCGGACCCCACACATCGAGCACCATCCGCGGCGACGAAACGCGCCACACCCGCGGCAGGACGCGCTGGCGCATCAGCCAGTACGTTGCGAACGCGCTCAGAACCTGCAAAGCGAACCACATCCACGGCAGCATGGGTCGCAGTGTACGGCGTCGAGTCGGGAATCGCGCTCACGGGCGCGACGTCCGCGCCTCTGGTCCCGACTATCTTGAAGGCTGCCGCACGCTGCCCGGAGGGAGCGTGTGGCATTTTCCGGACAACCACGAGTGATCACCGCACACGGTGCGCACGAAGCGCGGGCCGGAGTGTGGCACGCCGAACGAACTTCACGTTGTCAGGCGGGCCAAAGGGCGTGATTCCTGCACTGCAGGTTCTCGACGTTGATCGAACCATTGGCGCCGCCTGTCACTTCGCCGCGACGATGATGCCGCGGCACTCGCCGAAGCCGATCCGTCGCGGCGGCGGCAGTCCGCTCGCTTCCGCTCGCGGCTCTGAATTTCTCTCGCAGAACGCGCGCATGATGACTTCGTCGCCGTCGTGGAGGAACTTGCGCTGCGTGCCGTCGGGGAGGTTGATCGGGTTCTGGCCGCGCCAGGTGCGCTCGAGCAGGCAGCCGCGGTTTTCTTCCTCCGGTCCGGAGACGGTGCCGCTGGCGATGAGGTCGCCGGGGCGCATCGCGCAGCCCGTCGATGTGTGGTGCGCGAGCATCTGCGCGAACGTCCAGTACATGTTCGCGAAGGTGGCGCGGCTGAGGCGCATCGGCGGGATCCCCTGCTCGCGCATCGAATCGCTGCTGAGATACACTTCGACCGTGATGTCCAGCCCGCAGTCTTCCCCCCCCTGCAGATAATCGAGCACGGGCGGGTCGGTTTCGCCTCGAGGCGGGCCAGGCAGGCGAAACGGCGCCATCGCATCGAGCGTCACCACCCAGGGGCTGATCGACGTGCCGAAATTCTTGCTGTTGAACGGTCCGAGCGGCTGGTATTCCCACTTCTGAACGTCGCGCGCCGACCAGTCGTTGACGATGCACACACCGAACAGGCGCCCCGCCGCCTTCTTCATCGTGATGCGCTCGCCCATCGCGTTGCCCGAGCCGACGAGCGCGCCGAGTTCCATTTCGTAATCAAGCAGTCGCGTTGGCCGGAACTCGGGCATCGCGGCGTCGTCGGGCTTCACCTGCCCGGTCGGGCGGCGAATTGGCGTTCCGCTGACGACGATCGTGCTCGACCGGCCGTGATAGCCCACCGGCAGATGCTTGTAATTCGGCATGAGCGGCTCGTTCGGCCGAAACATCGAGCCGACGTTTGTCGCGTGATGGATGGATGCGTAGAAGTCAGTGTAATCGCCGATGACTGCGGGGACGAACATCTGTGATAGCGACTGTTCGACGATGAGTTGACCGCGCAGGTTCGCGTCGTCGCGCAAGCGCGCGTTGTCGTGACGAAGCAAGCGGCTGATCGCGTGCCGGGCTTCGCGCCACGCGGGTTGGCCGCGGCCCATGAAGTCGTTGAGCGCCGCGGCGCTGAGCGAGCAGGCGGTTTCGGGCGAAGTTCCTTCCAACAGGTTGTGCTGGATGCAGCCGTGGACATCGAGGATGCTGTCGCCGATCGCGACGCCGATGCGCTGCTTTTCGTCGGATCCGGCGCGGCGGAAGACCCCCAGCGGCAGGTTCTGCAATGGAAAATCCGCGGCCGGGTCGTTCGCGGGATCGACCCAGCTTCGCAGGTGCGGATCATGCGTGTCGTCGGTGTACGTGGACATGGAGCGGGGATTCTACAGATGATCGCCACCAGCACATAACCGCGCGGCGGGCGATTGAAACTGCTACGATCTCATCGAAAGGCGCACGGCATGTTGCCGCGAATCACCATCCTCACCGGCGTCGTCCTCATCATGCTGGGCCTGGCGGGCTATTTCGGCACGAGGCGCGAAAGCATCACCGCGATGATCCCCGCGTTCGTCGGCCTGCCGCTGCGCGGCTTGGGGTTGCTCGCGCTCAAACCCGCCGCTCGCGGCGGAATCGCTCGACATCATCCTCGCCGGACGAGGCGGCGTAGCGCGTGACGCTTGCGGCGTACATCGTCGAGATCGTGTTCGCGGTCATGTACTTCTGCTTCGGCTTTTCGCACATCTTTCAGCGACGCATGTGGGTTCGGTTCTTCGTGCGCCTGCGCGCGATGGGACGCAAGGGAAACCAGATCAACGCGCTGATGGTGCTCGTTCCCGGTTGTGTCATCGTGGCTTTGCACAACGTCTGGTCGGGGCTGCCCATCGTGCTGACCATCATCGGCTGGGCGCATGTGATCAAGGGCGTCCTCTTCATCCTATTTCCTGCCCTGGGTTTGCGAAGCATCGGCCTGGTGCGCGAAGATCGGGCACATTACTTCATTGTGGCTGGCATCATCATGCTCATCATGGGCGCGCTGTTGACCTGGTCCGTGCTCATCACGGACCTATCATGAAGCGGCAAGTGTGCGATCCTCCGCTGCAGCTCTTCGTTCCCCAAAGGCACACCTTCCGAAAGGAAACCCTGATGCCGCGAATCACCATCCTCACCGGCGTCGTCCTCATCATCCTCGGTCTGGCGGGCTATTTCGGCACCGGGCGCGAAAGCATCACCGCGATGATCCCCGCGTTCTTCGGCCTGCCGCTGCTGGGCCTGGGGTTGCTTGCCCTCAAACCCGCCGCGCGCAAGCACGCGATGCACGTGGCGGCGGTGGTGGCGCTCCTGGGCCTCGCCGGCTCGCTCTTTCGGATCGTCAGGAAAGTTGCAACGGGCGAGGCAATCGATTGGGGGACCGCCGTGTCGATGCAACTCA
>CAZLDF010000024.1:0-6564 GCA_964558095.1 uncultured Isosphaeraceae bacterium
ATCGCCGCTGCGGGCTCGCACAACATTCTCATGCTCGGCCCGCCGGGCAGCGGCAAGACCATGCTCGCCAAGGCATTGCCAGGAATATTGCCGACGCTCACGCGCGAGGAAGTGCTCGAAGTGACGCGCATTTATTCCAGCGTCGGGCGATTGCCAAATGATGAGCCGCTGGTGCTTCGCCGGCCCGTGCGCACACCCCACCATACTGCCTCGCCGCCGGCGATCGTCGGGGGGGGGGCGATCCCACGGCCGGGCGATGTCAGTCTCGCCCATCGCGGCGTGCTGTTTCTCGACGAAATGCCGGAGTTTGATCGCCGCGTGCTCGAAACACTGCGCCAGCCGCTGGAGGATGGCCACGTGACGATCGCACGTGCGCAGGGATCGGTGAAGTTCCCAGCGCGGTTCATGATGGTGGGGGCGCTCAATCCCACGCCCAAGGGCCACATGGCGGTCGATGAGATCGGCCAGCGCGCGATGGACCGATACCTGTCGCGCATCTCCGGCCCGCTCATCGATCGCATCGACATCCACATCGAAGTCCCCGCCGTCGCGTACAAGCAGTTGACTTCGCAAACGCGCGGCACGGACACGGCGACGCTGCGCGAGCGCGTCCTGAAATCGCGTGCTGTGCAGCGCAGTCGCCAGGGCGCGAAACCCAACGCCGAACTCTCCGGCAAGCTGCTCGACAAGTTCGCAGTGCTCGATGAGCCGGCGAAGATGCTCCTGGGCCAGGCTCTCAACGAACTGGGACTCTCCGCGAGGGCATATGACAAGATTCGCCGCGTGGCGCGGACGATCGCGGACCTGGAAGGCGCGGAGCACATCGAGTCATCGCACGTGGGCGAGGCGGTGCAATACCGATTGCTGGATCGGGTGGGGGTGTAATGGACAGTCGTTGCGCGCCGGTTTGCCGGGCTTACGCTGACAGAATCAGAGCATTCGGCAACTCATCCGGCGGATGCGGCGCGGCGGCGGTTTCCGGCAGTTTTGCTCGCGCGGCGTCGCAAAGCGATTGTATGGTCTGCTCCAGCGCAGCGCAAGGCGAGTTGACGCGCAGCGCGCGAGTGAGGCCGTCACAGGCCTCGGTGATGAACTCCGGCCCGAGCGCCTCGAGCGCAGCCTGATCCGCAAGTATTACCGCCTGACGTTCGAAGAGCGAGACAAAGATCAGCAGGCCCGTTCGGGCGTTGGTGTGCCTGATGCGCTGATCGAAGAACGTCCGTCGCGCCGCGGCTTCAACTTCCGCGACCATCTGTGAGTGCGGCGTGAACAATCGACGTACCAATGCGATGCGCGTTGCGAGAATTCCGCCCACGGCAATGCCCGCTATCAACACGGCGACGAGCGAGGGAAGCTGGAGCGCCAGCGGCAAGCCGTCCCATCCGCCCGCTGCAACGTCTTCCCGTTGAAAGAGCACCCACACCACGACAAATGCGCCGATTCCAGCGGCGAATCCCGCCAAGTCCTCCGCGCGATCGTATCGGCCAGACTGCGTCGCGACGACGGGCACGATTTCCATCTGCGTGCCGCGCTCCGCGTGTGCGACCGCCTGGTTGATGGTGTTGATGTCGGTCTCCGTGAACAGCGCTGATGCACGTTTCATGCCGCGTTTCCCTGTGTTGTGTTCACCAGGAGCCGGAGGCGCCGCCTCCGCCTGAGAACCCTCCGCCCCTGAATCCACCGCCGCCACCGCCCGCGGAGAATCCGCCGCCGCCAAAGAAACCCGAGGAGGAGGAAGATGAAGAGGGCCTGCGCGATGAACTGCGCCGACGGTTGCCCGACATCAGGTTGCCCATCAGGAGTCCGGTCAGGAAGCCGTTGTTGTTGCTTCGGCCGAAGATGCCTGGCTGCGATGCCTCATTGGACTCATCGGGCGAGAGAAACTTCGATCGATGATCCGATCGGGTCGATGCTTTCGTGATTGCAATTCCGATGACAACAATGATGATGAACACCACGCCGCAGCCGAGCGGAAGCAGCCAGTTGAATTTGGAACTGCGCGTCGGGCCGATGCCGTGCGGCGAGCCGGGCATGTTCGACCCGCTGGATGTGGCGTGGACAGGCAGCGATCGGCCGCGCGCGATCTGATCAAGCCCCTCGACCCCGCTGACGATGCCGCGCGCGAAGTCTGCGCGTTTGAAGTGCGGGATGATCTGTTCATTCATGATCCGCAAACATTCGTTGTCCTTTTCGAGGCCCCACCCTGCGCCGAGTTGAATGCGCGCCTTGCGATCGCCCTTTGAAACCAGCAGCAGCATGCCCGTGTTCCATGTTTCGCCCGCGATTTCAGGAGTGCCGATTTGCCACTGATCAAACAAGAGGTGCGCGAATGTCTCGATGCGGATGTCGCCGTACCCCCAATGGTCCGCCATGGATTCGATCGTGACAACGACGATCGGCGTTTGCTGTTGATCCATCAGCGACCGGGATATGTCGTTGATGTGCTGCACGTCCGAATCGCTCAGCAAAGCTGCGCGATCAAGCACAAAACCCGATTCAGGTGGATCCAGCGCAATGGATTGGGCGAGCGCGGACGGTGCGATCGCAACCAGCCACGCGACGGTTAGCAGGAGCCGGGCGCAGGCAAGAAACCTGTTCATTGCCATAATCTAACAGGAGAGGGGATTCGAGCGTATTTAGGCCGAAAGGCATCGTCGTAAGTTGCGATTCAGAGGCCCGGCGCAAACCCGCGCCGCATCGTGTTTTCGCAAATCGCTCGCGGCTCGACAAACTGCAGCAGATAGTCCGCGCCGCCGGCCTTGGACCCGACGCCCGACATGCCGAACCCGCCGAAGGGTTGCCTGCCGACGAGCGCGCCCGTCACGCCGCGGTTGAGGTAGAGATTGCCCACGCGGAACTCGGCGCGGGCGCGATCGAGGTTCGACGGCTTGCGGCTGAACACCCCCCCCGTCAGCTTGTACTTCGTGCTGTTGGCGACCAGCAGCGCCTCGTCGAAGTCCCGGACGCGCATCACCGCGAGCACCGGGCCGAAGATTTCTTCGTTCGCCAGTCGATGCTGCGGCTTGATGCCGCTGAAAATGTGCGGCCCGATGAACGGTTTGCCGACTCTTGCTTCAAGCCCGGCGGGTACTTCAAGCCCGAGTTCCAGCTTGCCCTCGGCCTTGCCGAGTTCAACGTACTCTCGAATCTTCGTCGCGGCGTCGTGGTCGATGACCGGCCCGACATCCGTTCCCGGATCAAGCGGATCGCCGATGACGAGCGAGCGCGTCGATTCGACCAGCCGCTCGAGGAAATGATCGTGTGCGGAATCGACGACGATCACGCGACTGCACGCCGAGCACTTCTGCCCCTGAAATCCGAAGGCGCTTTGTCGCACGCCGAGGACGGCTTCGTCGAGATCGGCGGAGGCGTCGATGATGATCGCGTTCTTGCCGCCCATCTCGCAGATGACTTTCTTGATGTGGTCCTGCTCGTCGGGCGTGATCGTAGCGGCTTTGAGTATGTCGAGACCGACCACTTTGCTGCCGGTGAACGCGATGATGGCGGTGCGTTTGTCGCGCACGAGATGCGCGCCGACGGTTTCGCCGGGGCCGGGGAGGAAGTGCAGCACATCGCGCGAGAGAGCGGCCGGAACGCCCGCGGCGCCCATCGCCTGCCAGAGGATTTCGCACATCACCTTCGCGATCGCGGGCGTCTGCTCAGCCGGTTTGACAATTGCTGTGTTGCCGGTGACGAGCGCCGCGGTCGTCATGCCGCAGCAAATCGCAAGCGGGAAATTCCACGGGCTGACGACCACCGCGACGCCGCGCGGCTGATAGATGGTTTGATCGAGTTCGCCGATGAACCGGCCGAGGCGTTGATGCTCGAACAAGCGCAGCGACTGCCGCGCGTAGTATTCGCAGAAGTCGATCGCTTCGGTGATGTCGGCGTCCGCGTTGCGCCAATCCTTGCCGTTCTCCTTGATGACAATCCCGGCCAGTTCATCGCGCCGCCGGCGCATGATCTCTGCAGCCTTCGCGAGCACGTGCGCGCGCACGCGAGGATCGGTGTCGCGCCAGGCCGCAAACGCCAGGTGCGCCTTCGCCAGCGCGCGATCGGCGTCGTGAATCGTCGATTCGTTGGCGACCTTCGGCACGATCGCCTTGGTGATCGCGGCGCTGAACGCATCACGAACCGCTCGTCGCGAAAAGTCGCGCGCCGGTTCGGTGAAGAATGGCTGTCCGTCGCCGACGCCTTCGACCGCGGGCGACAGTTGATGACGCCGCGGCGCTTCGGCAATCCTCGCGATTCCCGGATCGGGTCGCCGGCTCTCCACCCCCGCCCCCCCGCCAGAATGCGGTGAAGCGAGGAGTTCCGCCGGCGAAGCGTTGTCGAGAAAACCCGCCTTCAGCCAGGATTCGTTGGAAGTGTTTTCGAGCAGCCGGCGAACGAGGTACGCCATGCCGGGGATCATTTCGCCCACGGGTACGTACTCGCGCACGCGCAGGTTCATCTCGACCGCCGCGGCCTTGAGTTGATCGCCCATACCGTTGAGCATCTGCAGCTCGACCGCGCTCGGAGGCAGATCGAAGCGTTCGAGCAGCGCCAGCCCCGCTGCGATGGAGCGCACGTTGTGCGAACCCAGCGCCAGCTTGACCCCCCCCTCATTCGCGTTACGCGGCGTGTGCTCGATGAACGACTTCGTCATGCGCTCGAAGCACGCATCGGTGTCGCTCTTTCTCGACCAGACGGGGACGGGCCAGCCCTCTTGCTCGGCGTGAATGGTCTCGTAATCCCAGTACGCGCCCTTGACGAGGCGCACTGTGACCTGCCGGCCGGACCGCCGCGCCCAGTCGATGATGCGCTGCGCGTCGCCGTCGCCGCTGCGCAGATATGCCTGCATGGCGAGGCCGGCGGGGAAGTCAATCTCGTCGCAGCAGCGCATGAACAGCTCGAGCGTGAGGTCCTTGAGCTCGAACTGCTCCATGTCGAAGTTGACGAGGACATTCTGTTGACGCGCCGCATCGAGAATGGGGCGAATGGACTCGACGAGCGCATCGATCGAGCCGTCAGTGTCGATCGGATCGACGCGAGCGCTCAGCGCAGTGATCTTGATCGACACATTCACTCGAGGCACGATCCCCAGGTGATCGCGTTCGCGCAGGTTCTTCGCGGGCCACGCCGCACTCGCCGCGGGCAGCTTGTTGACCAGATCAAGGTACTTGCCGCGATAGACGTCGGCCTCTGCGTCGCTAACGCACGCCTCGCCCAGCAGATCGACGGAAAACGCGATGTCGCGGTCCCAGAGTTTGCGCAATCGCGGCAGCGCCGCTGCGGCGTCTTCGCCGGCGATGAACTTCTGCGCCATCGAGGTGATCTGGCTCGTCATCGTCTTCGTCAGAATCCCCTTGGCGAGTCCGCCGGCCTTCAAACCAAGCCCAAGCCCCGGCGGCAGGTTCACGCCTGGCTGACTCAAATAATCAACCAGATGCTCATGGACCTGCTCGGACGTCTTGAGCGTCGGAAAGGTGTCAACGAAGCGAAAGAGCTGGACCTTGAACGCCTCGTCCTTCATGGACCAGTCCATAAGTTTGTCCGACCAGAACGCAGCGGACAACACGCCGGACTTATTCGAGCGCGCGCGGTCGAGAAACTCGCGCCCGATTTCGCCGATGCGTTTCTCCGTGGCGTCATCGAACGCGCCGGAGGGCGGCGAATGGAGCGCGCCGGGCGACGCCGCCGCGGCGGGCGGCGTCACACGAGGCGATTTGATTTCAGCGGGTCGGGGTTTGCTCTTGGAAAAGAGGGCCATGGTGACTCTCTGGCGTGGCGGTATGAAGCGGAAAGTATAGCTGCGGGGGCGCGAATGCGAACATCCAATTGTCGGGCGCGATTGCCTGAACCACCGTGACAGACATTCCCGCGAGAATGTGCTTGGCGATCCGCCCGACGCGAGGTACACTAACGTCGCATGGATCGCCGATTCGTCAGGATGTTGCTCGGTGTGCTGCTCCTGCTGGCCGCAAGCGGCTTCACGGGGCACGTGCACCGGGCCGCGGCACACCACCGACAGGTGAGCGGTTGCTGCAGCGCTGCCTGCGCGCCGGACTCGGCGGCGGACGACCGCGTGCCGCCTTCGCCGGCGGACGAGGGCGAAGGCGAAGCAAACGAATCCGACGATTGCACGCTCTGCGTGCTGATCAAGGGACTTTCCGCGACGCAGCACGACGAGCCGCGGCTTGTTGTCGCGGCGATCGAGCACTCCCACGCGATTCCGACGTTCGAACGATGCGTTTCGGTGGAGCGAGGCGGGCGACACTTCGGCCGCGCACCGCCGCCTGCGCGCTCATAAACGCCTCGTTCGTTTCATCACACAACACAATCCTGTGACCTGATGCGGCTCGCCGCGAGCGCGACCATGCCGCATTCGATCACGCGAGCGCTGCACGCCGCGATCGCGCCGCATTGGCGGCGCGACGCGACGCGGCGCTCGATCGCACGGAGCATTGCCATGTCGATACGTCGTGGCTTCACGATCGTCGAGCTGATGGTGGTCGTCGCCATCATGATGCTGCTCATCGGCCTGCTTTTGCCGGCGCTTCACGGCGTGCGGCGGAAAGCGCA
>CAZLDF010000025.1:0-2537 GCA_964558095.1 uncultured Isosphaeraceae bacterium
GCTCGATCGAGCCCTCGAAGGTGAACTCGTACAGTGTCGCGTTGGCGGACGAAGCCGGACCCAGGCACCACAAACAACCCAAAGTCACAGCAATCCACCTCGGGCGGCCGACGGTTGAATCCAGTTGACCACGAACGCGAGCGTTCCCCATCGCGATGCCTCTCTCGATCTTCCCTCCCGCTCAGTGTATCACGCGATGAGACCATCCAGAAGCGGGATTCTCACATTCCAGACCCTCGAACATCGGCCGGGTGGGAGCGGCAGATCGTGGGTGGGGCTTCGCTTTCTGCCGGCTCGGCTGAACCCGCTTGATCGCGAGAACTGAATCCCTCACCCGGCGCGTTGGTATCATGGGTGGGTTCACATGCCCATGCTCAGCCGCAATACGGAAGCGAAGCTCATCCGCAAGGCGAAGGCAGGCGATGCGCGCGCCATCGAGGCGCTGATCCGCGCCCATCAGGAAGCGCTCTACGCCTTCCTCCTTCGCATGGCGGGCAAGCCCCATCTGGCGGAGGACATCGCGCAGGAGGCGTTCGTCCGCGTGCTGAAGAACCTCGATCGCTTCGACAGCCGCTTTCGCTTCAGCACGTGGCTGTTCACGATCGCCAAGCGATTGCTGGTGAACTCGATTCAAAAACAGAAGCCGGCCTACGACACCGATTCATTGGGCATTCACCACGGCCACGAGCCTTGGCCGGGCCTGGACACGATGCAAACCGAGAGCCGCCGGCAGGTGCGCGATGTCATCGACGCGGCGCTGATGTCGCTCAATGAGCAACAGCGCGAAATCGTTCTGCTGTTTCATCAGCAGGGCTGGCCCATCGTCGAGATCGCCCAGCACATGCGCATGCCCGAAGGAACGATCAAGAGCCACCTGCATCGGGCGCGCAAGCGCATGCGGGTGATGATCTCGGCCGATGAGCATCTGCTTCGGCAGGTGGAGGACGTGTGGGCATGACCTGGCGGGATGGTCAGTTCGGTCGCCGTTCGCGACGCTTGGCGCCGCGGGGCGATCACGCGCGCATGCCCGCGGTGCTTGAACAGTTGCGCGAAGATCATCGCGGTCGTTGCGGCTCTTCGCCGGACCTCACGCGGCGCATCATGGGGCGCCTGGGTTACATGCAGAGCCATCGCCGGTCGCTGTCGCGCTGGTCGCAGCGCGGCGTGTTTCTGCTGCTGGCGGCCGCGACGCTGGCGATCGGCATGCACGTCTTCAGGAACAGCGACGCATCGCGCTCGCCCAATGGGCCGACGATTCCCACGGCGCTGATCGAGGACGTAGCGCGGCAGCGCCAGCGACTGGAGCATCTGCACGATTCGATCCGGTCGATCGCCAATCCCAACGCCAATCCCAATGGGGGGGGTGGGGGCGGCGCGGGCCTGTTCCGCCTTCCGACGGGCGATTCGGGCAACCAGCGCGGTCCCTCGCCGGTAGATTCCGGCGACGAGGACGGCGGCTGGAATCCGCAGCCCGACGACACGCAGTGGCTCGCCGTCGGACCTGTCCGCTGGAGCTGATTCCCGGGAGCGGCATGGCGAATTTCACACTGGCATTGCTCTCCGCGGCCGTTCTGGCCGGCGGTTCGGTTGACGCCCGCCCCCCGGCGCTGGGAGGCGGAGCGGAATCCGCGACGCCCAATCGAAGCGCTGAGACCGCTGCGCCACGCGCTGAGCGCGGGCCGTTCGATGATGCGGTTTTGCTCCCCGCGGACGTGACGCTGTACGTTCACATCGAGGGCGCGGCGAACCTGTATCGCGATCTCTCGCACCGGCCGATCCAACGGTGGCTGGAATCGGTCGGCGGGGAATTCACGGCGATGAAGGCGTGGGCGAACCTGGCGACCGATGCAAAGGTGTCCGAGAACGACCTCTTCAGCATCGTCCTCGGCGAATCGTTCACGTTCGCCAGCCGCGCCAACGCCGCGAAGGACACCGCGGAGAGCCCGATGCGCGACTGGGTGCTCATCGCCCGGCCCAGACAATCGCAAGCCGATGAGCTGCTGAGGCGATTGCGCCCGCGGCTGCACGGCCCGGGCGGCGGCGGCGCGGCGACGCGCGAGCAGGGGGGGGGCATGCGCATCATGGACCTGCCCGAGCACGAGCTGATCCTCGCGACCGGCCGCGGCCTGCTGATCGCCGGGCCGGTTCACAACCCCTCGCTGTTCGGCGAAACGCTTGCGCGCGTGAGCGGGAGCGAAAGTGGGGGGGGGGCGGGCGTCGCGACCTCGCTGGCTTCGAGGACCGATCTGCCCGCGCCGCCGGCTGCGAAAGAGCATCGCGGCGGAAGCGGCGCGCTGATTCGGCACACGCCGCCCACCGGCGGCTGGTCGCGCATCGTGGTCACCTCGCAGGGCGATCTGAACGAAGCGGACGACGACGCGGCGAACGATCGCCTGCGGCTGTCGGTGACGGGCAAGTATGAGCATTCGCCGTTCACCCGGCCGCTGACGCGGGAGCGCTGGTCGGCGACGACGCTGGCGGCGCTGGAAGGCGTCGCCGTCGCAGCCGTCAGCGAACCGACGGACGTCGGCGGCGGC
>CAZLDF010000026.1:0-5704 GCA_964558095.1 uncultured Isosphaeraceae bacterium
CGTCGAAGCCGGCGGAGAACGTCATCCGGTCGAAGGTCTTCATGTTCTCCGACGAAAACGTGTACGAGTAGCCAAGCGCGACATTGGTGTTCGGATACGCCGCGGCGATGTCGATGCGCTCGAAGGCGGCTTTCCACTCGAAGTAGGCAGCCTCCAACTCGCCGTTGGCGAGAAAAGCGCGGTGCAGCACGTCCTGCCAGGCGGGATCGGGCGGCAATTCCGGCAGCTCTCGCTCCTCGATCGGCGGCTCGTAGCGGTCCGCGTGTGCCTCAAGTTTGGCGCGTTCGGCGTCAGCGCCCCGCGGCGTCAGCGCGCAGCCTGCAAGCGCCGCGGTCGCGAGTGTTCCCATGACGAGGCACATCCGACATGGAATCGCAGGTCGCCTGATGAGCGATCGGCGGCACGAACGCTCCTGCGACGAGGTCGTCGCCGGCGCGGTTGAACAAATTGATGGTGATGGCATGTGCGTCAATCCTTGCGATCGATGGCTGCAATTCGCCGGCGGCGAACGAACCGCCGGGTCGTCGCGGCGAGCGAGCGCGCGTCAAAACAGTGAGGGCGCGGAATCCCTACGCTGCGACAGCGCTACGTCAGCCAGACGCAAAGAATTGAGTGGATGCAGTGGCCCGGACGGCTTGTTGCCGCGCTCGTGCGCTCGCGCCAAGAACCACAGGCGGTCGGCGCGAAAAGGCCGGAGGGCGGAAACGCAATCGGCAGGGCCACCAAACGCGGAAGCTGCTTGCTTGTCGAATCCGCCGGTGGCGGGGCGGGCTCGGCGTCATGTGCCGCCGAGCAATTGCAGCCGATGCTCGGATTCGCCGCCATCGGGCACGCAATCGGATTGCCGTCGCCGTCCTGACAGCAGCCGCAGTTCGCCGCTGCCGGTGCGCAGTCCGCGGCGATCGGCGCGGCGGCGCACGTGCCGCTGGTCACGCCCAGGGCGGACTGGCAGAAGATGCCGAAAGCGAGGATGAGGCGAACGAGGACTGCCATGGTGCTGCTGGAAGAACACGCCACCCGAGGAATTCATTTCATCCGATCCTCCCGCCAGCGTCAAGAACGGACCATTGGTGGGAATCACGGCTCGATCATGTTATCGGGCATGCTGATAACGGACCATAGTGGTGACGCACCGCATCCGCGGTCTGTCGGCCACGGCGTGCCAGTGGAATGCTGGACGATCGGTTGCGTCGTCACAGGCACCCTTCGATTAACTCCTTGTAGGTTTGCTCTCGAAGCTCGTGGAGTTCGCTTCGGTGTTCTTTGTGCTCTTCGCCATCGGTGCTCGATGGCTGGGCGTTCGCGTAGGCCCGACGGACGGCGATGCCCGATTCAAACGCGGCATGGCAGATCGGATCACGCCGCGCGGTGTAGGCGCGGTACCAGGCGTCGAGCACGGCTCGCCGATCCGCCGACAGAGCGCCCGAATCGACAAGTCGCTGGTATTCCTTGTCCACCTTGTCGGGGTTGTAGATGGCGGGTGCGTATTGGCGTAGAAACCGAAGTCGCCATTGACGGGCAGCCTCGGGCAACTCCGTCGCAACGACCAGCGCGGCGATCTCATCGCTGGTTTGGCGGTTCACCTCGAATAACCTGATCCAGGGCCGGCTGGTGCGGATCGCCAAACGACGCTGTGACTCATCCAGGTGGTCGTGGTGGAATGGCCGCATGTCGTCCGCGGTGCGGCGGACGCTGCGAAGTTGAATCATCTCGCGAAGCCGCGCATCCATCCGAAGCTCGTACAGGGGAATAAGCGCACCGAGGCGATTCCGGAATTCCTCGACTCGTTCCAATCCTTTCGGTGTACCTGAGATGGCTGCGAGCGCCGCCTCGATTTCTCCATTGTCACCCATTGCCTCGTCGAGCAGGAGCAGAAGGTCCATGTTTTCCGGGAAACTGATCGCTGCGCCTCCATCCGCTCCTTTCACTTGACCCCCGACACTGACGGGCTGAGGCTTCTCCAGGAGACATTCTCGACGAACCAGCGCACAGGCACGCTCGATCTGCCCGGCCTGCTCCGCGGAAAGAATGCTCGACAGCGAGTAAAGAAAGTCGTAGGCGAGGCGCTCCCCATCGGCAGCGACGTCATTCCAGGCGTTGGCGACCGCGGCGTATGTCTCCAGGTGCTCGTCCGGGCGCATGTCGGCGTCTGTCAACGTCGGTTCCTGTCCCGACTTGTTGTACGCGCTAACTTGGTCCGCCATGGCCAGCAGCCGGGCTTGCTCCCACTTGCGGATCTCACCAAGTCCCGCCTCGTTCACCCGCTCGGCCGCCCGATCGTGAGCGGCCCGCGCTCGCTGGTGATATTCGGCATAGGAAACCCGCGCCGCGGTCTGTTGCTCTTCGCTCAAGCCCAGCAGACGGACGATCTTCTCGAAGACCGCGTCGTCGATCTGGATGGTGAAGTATTCGTAGGTGTCGCCGGAATTCCGCGCCGCGGCCGTCGGCGCCAGAATCGCCGAGGTCGCCGCGAGCGAGAAAGCGCAGGCGAGCAAGGCCAGTCTTGTGCTCGACAATCCGATTCTCAGCGAGACTCGCATGGCCCGCTCCCTGAATCGTGCGCGATCAGCCTAGCGGGCCGGTCGTTTCGCGTCAACCGGTCCATTTCCTCTTTTCCCTCATGTCTGAAGGTCCGCCGGAGGATCGCGCCAGCATGTGCTTCGCAGGGGGCTGCTTCGACGCCGGCGCTGTCGTGCCGTCGCGGGGGGTGAAGGCGGTCCCGGCTTCGGCGGCCGGGTGATCGACCGGTCCGGCGGGGCCTGCGGCGGAGGTTTCGCCACGGGTTCCGCCCCAATCCGCGGCTTGGGGGTGACGGTCTGGTGGCCATCTGCGCTTATGTATGGGAGAATCGCGCTTCCAATCAGGGGGCGGCGAGTCAAGGCGGTGCTGCGCCACCGGCGCGACCGGTTGCGCATCGACTCCCCCCCGCGCGCCCCGGGGTGCCCCCGGCTCCCTCCGGCCTCTTCGGCGGATCGACCGGGCGCTGCCGATTCGCGATCGCGGGTTCGTTCGCCCGCACACGTGGGGATTTGCCAGGGTGGGGGAGCTGAGTGAAGAGATTACAAGTTCGAGCTTTGCCATGCACGACGACCAGACCAGTCCAATCGAATCAGCGACCCCTCCCGTCAGCTCATCATCGCCCGGCGCTCTGCCGCCGGCGCAGGAGGGCGCTGTGCACGAGAACGGCGACGGGCAGACGGTCATTTCGCGCGCCGCGCCCCGAACCACGCCGCGAACTTCTCCCCAAGGCGCCTCGGGAACAGCCCCAAGCGCCGCGCTGAATCGAACCGGCCCGGCCGGCAGCGCACGGCTGCGCTCGGGCGGCTCGGCCGGGGCCAGCGCCGACGATCACACCATCCTCCGCGCGCCGACCGTCAGCCGCCTGCCGGAGATGATCGGCAACTATCGCATCAAGCACGAACTCGGTCGCGGCGGCATGGGCGTGGTCTATCTCGGCGTGCGCGAAGAGGGCAAGTTCCAGCGCCGCGTCGCGATCAAGGTGCTCAAGCGCGGCCTGGACACCGACGACATCCTCCACCGCTTCGATCAGGAGCGCCAACTTCTCGGCGCGCTCAATCATCCAAACATCGGCCGGCTCTACGACACCGGCACCACGGCCGAGGGTCAGCCCTGGTATGCGATGGAGTACGTCGAGGGCTTGCCGCTCAACGAGTTTTGCGACCGCAATCACCTGAACATCGAACAGCGATTGCGGTTGTTCAAGGACGTGTGCGCCGCGGTTTCATATGCGCACCGCAACCTGATCGTCCACCGCGACCTCAAGCCGGACAACATCGTCGTGACCAACGACGGCGTGGCGAAGCTGCTGGACTTCGGCATCGCCAAGATCATCAACCCCGAACTCTCGCTCATGGGCGCCGACCCCACCGCGCCCGAGCTGCGCATCATGACGCCGGAATACGCCAGCCCCGAGCAAGTCCGCGGCGACCTCATCACCACCGCCAGCGACGTCTATTCCCTCGGCGTGCTGCTCTACGAAATCCTCACCGGGCACCGGCCATACAAGCTCAAGGAGCGCGTCCGCGCCGAGATCGAGCGCGTCATCCTCGAAGAAGACCCCGAGCGGCCCAGCACCGCCATCAGCCGCATCGAAGAGGTCAGGGTTCGCGATCGCACGGGTGGTGCTTCGTCCGACGCCAGCACGACGAAGCGCATCACGCCCGATTCCGTCGGCGCCACGCGCGAAATCGAACCCGGACGACTTCGCAAACGCCTCTCCGGCGACATCGACAACATCGTCCTCAAGGCGATGGCGAAGGAAACCAAGCGCCGCTATCAGACCGCCGACGAACTGGCCGCCGACATCGAGCGGCACCTCGAAGGCCTGCCCGTCGTCGCCCGCCCGCGAAGCCTGACGTACGTGACCGGCAAGTTCGTCCGCCGCAACAAGGCCAGCGTCGCCATCGCGGCGCTTGTGGTCGTCGCGATCACCCTCGGCATCGTCGGAACGATGCAGGCGCAAGCGCGCGAGGTGGCGTACAAGAACGTCGAGATCACCGAGCTGCGCGCCGATGCGCTGGAGACCGAATTGCAGGTCGCCGAGGAGCGCATCGAGTTCAGCGGAAATCAGGCTCGTGACCTCGCCGACTTCATGATCAATGATCTGCAGGCTGTGATCGAGAAACTTGCCGGCGCGCTCGAAGCGCGCAAGTTGATCAACGTGAAAGTCATGAGCTTTCTCGAGACGCAGCGGGCCGATGCGGAGAAAGACCCGCAGGTGCTGCTGCAAATCGCCCAGGGGTACATGGAAGTGGGGCAGGTCTATGGCGGAACCCGCAATCCCGGTATGGACAAGTGGAACGAAGCTCAGGAAATGTACAACAAGGCGATCGCGGCCAACGCCGATTTCCTCAAGGTCAAGCCCGATGACCCCACTGCGATGCGACAGCTTTCCGTCATCCGCACGTTTCGCGGCGACGCGTATGACAAGCAGGGCAACGCGGTGAAGGCCGGCGAAGAATGGGACGAATCGCTTCGCATCGCGCGGCGAGTCTATGAGGCGAATCCCAAAGACCTGCGCAGTCGCCGGCATCTCGCCAACGCGACGCTCAACGTCGGCGCGAAGTATCGCCGCGCCGGCCAGCATGCCCGTGCCCGCACGCAGTACCAGGAATCCATCGAGATTCGCGAGGAACTCGCAAGGGAGTTCCCGAACGAGGAAGTGAATCAGCGCGACCTCGCTGTGGGTTATCTTCGCATGGCCGGGACGCTCGAAGACCTCAACGAGTTGCAGGAAGCCAAGTCGTTCTACGTGAAGTCGCTGGACATTCGCAAGAAGCTTCAGGCCGCGAACCCGGACAACAACCGTGAAACCCGCGATCGTGCCGTCGGACACTTGTTCCTCGGCGAGATCAGCCGCAGGCTCGATGACAAGCCCGCCGCGATCGACAATCTCCAGACATACATCAATCTCACCGAAGACCTCGCCGTGGCGAGCCCGTTCGACGCTCGCGCGCAGCGCGACCTCGAACTGGCGTACAAGAACGTCGGCACGGTGTGGTCGCTGACCAACGACGCCGATCGGGCGCTGGCCGACTATGAGCGCATGCACGCGTGGTTCGAGCGGCGGGTCGAAGCCGATCCGGAGAACGCAGAGAAGCTTCGCCGCGTCGCGATGAGCTTCGAGACGATGGGCAACTTCATCGCTGAGCATCAGCCGCAGCGGCGCGACAAGGCGATCGAG
>CAZLDF010000027.1:0-2800 GCA_964558095.1 uncultured Isosphaeraceae bacterium
GTCGGAGATCGTCACCTGCCCGTCGCCGTTCGGCGGGGGGGCGATGTCCGGCGCGCACCCGCTGCACGTCAAGCCGAACGCGGTGACGACGGCGTTGATGTCGGAGATGGTGACCTGCCCGTCGCCGCCCTTCGGGATGATGTCCTCGACGCATGGCGGGCTGCCGCCGTCGAGGTCGATCGCCCACGTCAGCGTCAGCGCGTGCTGCGTTTCGCCGGGCACGAAATTCTCGTCGCTGGTGTTGATCGTCGCGACAAGTTCGTACGGGCCCGCGGCGAGGCCCGTGGTGTCGAACGAAAACGAAAGCGTGGCGAAGCCCGTGGAAATGTTGCTCGTCAGGCCGCCGGTGAACGCGAAGGGCGGCGCGGCGCCCGCGACGGAATCGACATCCAGTTTCGCCTGATTCGCGTCATAGCCGAAGTTGTTCACCTGCACCTGCAGGTTCTGCACGCCGGTGTCGGCCTCGAACGAATCCTCGACGAGCAGCGCGTCGTCGTCAACGTCGTCCGCGAACGACGGATTGGCGGCACGGATGATCTTGATCGTGAACGGGATGGGCACGTTGTCGTCGTGCGTGCCCTGGCTGAAGCTGTTGACTCGCACCTGCCCGGCGATGTCGCCAACAGTCGAAGTGTCGATCGGAAAATCGTGCAGCGTGTAGGAATTGGACGCTTCGATCGTGTCGCCCTGAATTCCCGACACGACGCCCGATGCGACGGCGGAATAGTCCAGCACGTCGGCGCCGGTCAGAATGAGCGGCTTGTTGCGCAGATAAAGTGTGACGTATTGGTCGCTCGTGCCCTGGATGATGGGGTCGATGTAATCGAGGGAAGCGTCGATGAGCGATGGAATCTGGTAATCGACGACGACGGGACCGTGGTCGCTGGCGCCGTTGAGGTCGGCGGCGAGGGCGTTGGAGCGCGCGACGTCGCCGGGGAAGTAGGTGTTGTTCCCGCTGTTGATGGCCTGGTTGTAGTGGTTGCCGTCGTTGCCGAACGCGCGATAGGTTCCCGCCAAAACTGAAAGGCCCTGGCCGTCGTTGAACTCCTGGCTGACGAGCTGGAAGTCGAAGCGGTCGTCCATGCCGCCGCCGATGAGCGCGCCCATGTTGCTGCTCAGGGGCGACTGCGTGTGCTTGATGGCGTTGGAGGCGCCGGTCCATTCGTTGGTGGTGAGCGGATCGACGGCGACGCCGTTGCCGTTGACGCCGAACGCGAAGTATTCGAGATAGCCGAACTCGTTGCGCGTGTAGAAGTTCAGGTCGCCGCAGTAGATGATGTGGGTCGATGCGGGCAGAGCGTCGGCGTTGGCGCGGATGTCGAGCACGCCGTCCCATCGCTCGTCGTCGGGGAAATCGGGCGCGCCCGGCGCGCCGGCCTTGAGGTGCGTGCCATAGACGTAGAACCACGCGTCCGGGTTGTTGTAGGTTTCGAAGAGGCTGACGCGCGGCTTCATCAGCCAGCGCTCGGTCCGGCGCCCGCCGCCCGTGGGAAACGAAGTGTGGCCGGAGACGTCTTCAGTGAGCAGGTCGGCGCGGTAGAACATCGCCGGCGCGCCGGCGAAACTGTCCTGCGCGCCGTTGGAGTTGACGAACGAGCCGGCGAAGTAGGCGATTCCCGGCGGCGCGGTGCTGTTGACCATCGAGGACAGAGGCGAGAAATCGGCGCTCTGCACTTCGACGAAGATGAACATCGCGACGGGCACGGCGTCGCCGTGGCTATCGTCGGCGTGCAATTCCTCGAGCACGTCTTCAAGCTTCGCCATGTTTCCATTGAGCTGCGCGACGTTGTAATTGACGATGCGGAATTGCGCGTTTGCCGAGGGGCACCAGCACGCGAGGACCAGCGCCATCACCACCGCCCACGGCGCGCGAAGAACGGGCCGGTCGATGCGGAGAGCCATCCGTGCAAACAGCGCTCGTGCCATCAATTCGATCTCCGTCGCCCCTTGACATGCCGGCGAGCAACCCGCAAGGCACTGAACCGCGCTTCAAGCTGAAAGCGCACGACAACCCTTCTGCCGCCGCAACGAGGGATTATCCGCAGCGATGGGTCGCTGGGATGCATCGATTGGCGGCCCTGGAAACATGAAACCGGGGCGCTTTCTCGGTTCTGGCCGGTCCGCTACACTTCCGCCCAACCATGACAGCAACCGCAACCGCCCCCTTGACCAAGAGCGCCACCAAGAAAAACCGCGGCCGCAAGCAGCCCAGCCGCAAGAAGAAGCCTCGCGGCCGGGGCCGCAAGGGCTGGCGCACCGCCGCCACCAGCGACAAGCACGAGCTCTACGAGTTGTCAGTGCAGGAACCCGAAGCCGACAACGACCTCATCGATCAGGTCTGGAAGGAACTCAAGGGCCGGCTGCCGACGAGCGTCCGCGAGGACTTCTGCGGCACGGCGGCCGCCGCGATCGAGTGGGTCAAGCGCCGCCCCGACAACACCGCCATCGGCGTCGATATCGACCCGAGCGTGCTCGACTGGGCGCAAAAACGCATCCCGCGCCGGCTCACCGTGAAGCAGCGCGCTCGACTGAAACTCATCGAAGCCAACGTGCTCGCCGTCGAGACCAAGCAGGTCGATTCCGTGCTCGCGATGAACTTCAGCTACTTCCTCTTCAAGACGCGGCGGGAGATGCTCGCGTACTTCAAGCAGGCGTACAAAGCCATTCGCCCCGGCGGCATGATGCTGCTCGACGCCTATGGCGGAAGCGATTCGTTCCTCGAAATCGAGGAAGACCGCGACCTCGACGGCTTCACCTACATCTGGGACCAGGCGCACTACAACCCCATCACCGGCGACGC
>CAZLDF010000028.1:0-8328 GCA_964558095.1 uncultured Isosphaeraceae bacterium
GCCGCCCAGATCGACCGGCGTGAAGTACCGCGAGCTGTATCGCCCGCGCAGCGTCGCGATCAGCAGCACCGAAATCACAATCATGCCGGCGATGACGTGCAGGCCGTGCAAACCCGTCATCAGGAAATAGACGTTGAAGAACAGGTGCGCGCTCGGCGGCCGGGTAGGATCATCGCGAGGATCGACCCGCTCGCGCGGCTGGGATGACTCGACAAAATTCCCGTCCGCAGCGGCGAAGAACTCGCCTGAGACCTTTGACGATGCCGTCGCCGGGTCAGGGATGAACGTCTTGGTGATTTCAAACTCGACCGGTTCGGGCTCCAGCGGCGCGGAAACCTCGACACTCGGCGACTGTGATGTCGTCTGCGCTGTCGCCGCGCTCGCTTGCGGTTTCGCCCCGCCGCCGGCGCTCGATGATCGCGACTGCAGCACCCGCACGTGCGCGATGATGTGCGCGAGGTCCTGATCGGTCAGCGTCGGGTTCCCGCCGCGCGGCAGCATCGCGATGCCGGTGGTGTTCAGCGGATCGGTGACGAGTCGGCCCTTCTGGAGGAACGCCAACATCCCGTCATCGTCGAGCTGCGCGACGAACGAACTCGTCGTGAGCGGCTTGCCGGAATTCGGCAGACCCTGGCCCTGCGCTCCGTGGCAGCCGGCGCACGTGGTTCGAAAAAGGCCGCGGCCGATCGTCGCATCACCGGGCGCGAGGACGATCGGTGCGGCCTCCGCGGCGATCGAACGATCGCCGGACTCGGGAGAAGAAGCCGAAGCAAGCGGCGCGGCGCCGGCCGGGCGCTCGTAGAACGCAGCGCCCCACACAAGCTGGTCATGGAACTTGTGCGAATACTCGATGACCTTGACGCCCAGAAAGTCCAACCCGCACAGCAGCGTCAGGCCGAGAAACAGCGACGACTCGCGCCGCCGGCCGCATTGTGCGCACCAGACCGCCAGCGCCATCGTGAGACTGCTGATGATGAGCACCGCGGTGTTCAGCGCGCCCCAGCCGACATCGAGAAACCGCGCGCCATACGCGAAGACCGCAGGATGCATGGCGCGAAAGACTGCGTAGAGGCAGAACAACCCGCCGAAGAGCAGCACTTCCGTCGCGAGAAACAGCCACATGCCCAGCTTCGCCGCTTCGTGCTGCTGAACCGTCGAGTTGAAGTGATGAGCCAGGTTCGATCGCTCGACCGGCTGCGATGAAACATCGCCGTCGATTGGTGCGGCTGCGCTTGTTGCGGCTGAAGCGCCGCTTCGATCGCCCGAGAAGGCCAGCGACGATGGTGACGGGCGTGATTGAAGATCGAGGGCGGGCACGTCTTGCGTCCTTTGACTCGAAGCTCCCGGCGGGGCGAGCGGCCCGGAAGCCGCCCGCCCGAAGCCGGGCCATGCACAGTGGAACACACCATAATCCTCATCGGCCGCAAAATCAAGAAATAAAGAAGAAAATTTCAGGATTTAGGTTGACCGCCCCCCGACCCCCAGCGATAATTGAATCAGACCGAACGGGCGATCTGCCCAACGAGCCCCACGCGCGAGCGTGGAAATCACGCCCGCCGGACGAACACCCACGCGCGGGCGTGGGTCTGATATGGTCACGGCCCGCGGCCAGTCGTTCGTGCGGTCGCCCGCCCGCACAGCCCGGCGGACTCGCAACCCGCACGCATCACATCGCCGAGCACTCACGCGTCGACACTCAAGGAAGCATCATTCAAACAGCATGTATGGAAAGCAGACCGAAGCGGCGATCAGCGCGATGAGCAGGCTCGCGGAGGTGTACGACGAAGGTCGCACGCCGCTGTCCGCCAGCGACATCGCCGATGCGCGCGGCCTGCAGCGGCCCAGCGTCGCGAAGGTGCTGTCGGTGCTTTCCCAAGCCGGCCTCGTCACCGGCTCGCCCGGACCCGGCGGGGGCTTCGTGCTCGCGCGGCATCCCAGAGACATCTCCATCTTCGACGTCTTCGTGCTCTTCGAGCGACAGGACGATTCGCGCAACTGCCCGTTCGGCGGGGGCCGCTGCGGCGTCGGCAAGCCCTGCCCGCTGCACAACGAACTCCTCGCGGTGCATGAAGCCACCAACCGCTTCCTGCACGAGACGACGTTCGAGAATTTCCGCCGCGCGTATCAGGACGATGGCTGGCGCCCGAAGCCGCTTCCCAGTCGAGTCGCCTCGCCGAAGCGCCGGTGAGAAGCGGCCGCATGTCTGACGGCAACGAGCGCCGACGCGCGACGGATCGCCGGGGCGTGCCTGTCTTCGAACCTATCGCAAAATGGAACACTCAATGCTGAGTTCGTGATCGATCCGAGGCGTTTGCCGGTTGCGCGGCCCTCACCCCAACCTTCTCCCAAGGGGCCCGTGTGGGGAGTGGAAGCGGGCTTGGGTGCGGGCCTCTTCCTACTCCCTCCCCCAAGGAGAGGGCTGGGGGTGAGGGCTTCTCTACACCCCCCACAGACCATGTCGCGTCGATGCGTGCTTCAATCACACGGTGACTTTTGGTATGCCCGAGACTACTGTTCCACCCATCCGGAGATTCGGGATCCGCGCCGGAGAAGAAACGAATGGGTCAATGCGAGCGAATCCTGATAACGGTGCGGACCTATCCGAATCTGAGCGCCAGCCACATCGAGACCGTGTGCACCGGTGGAATCAACGATTGTGGCGAATGGAGACGACTCTATCCTGTGCGATTTCGACACCTTGACGATGACAAGCAGTACAGGACGTTCGACGTAGTCACGGTGAAGCTCGGGGCGAATCCTGATGGCCGGCCGGAGAGTCGACGGCCTGATGCGGCAACCTTGAGGGTGGTCGATCATCTTGAGGACTGGCAGGCGCGCTGCGACTGGGTCTTGCCGACGGCGCTGGCTTCGATGAAAGCGCTGCGTCAGTCAGGTCGCACGCTTGCTCCGGTTGTTGTGCGCGAAGTGCTGGAGTTCATAGCGGCGGACGACACTCCCGACTGGTCGCCGAAGCAGCAGGAAATGCTCAAGCAGGAGGGGCTGTTCGAGGGTCCCAAGCCGCTTGAGAAACTGCCGTTCGACTTCCGCCTACGATGGAGGGACGGAGGTGGCGAGGAACACGATTCCAAGTTTCTGGCGTGGGAGGTCGGCGAGACCTGGCGCAAGTTCCGCACCAAGTACCCGGACCCGATCGCGGTCATGCGAGACAAGTGGATGAACGACCTGTTTGGCCGGGGACGCGCAGTGTGGTTTTTCATGGGCAACTTCGCCAAGCACCGAAAACACTTTGGCGTTTGCGGCGCATTTACACCCCCGAAGGAGCAGGCGACCAGTGCCAATCTCTTCTCGAACAGCTAATCGGCGGTCGGACAACGCGAAAGCGCTCGCGGCGTTCGGCATCTCGGCATCGACAAAGACGGGGAACGGGGTGTATCGAGTGGTCCGAGAAGGCAAGTCGGTCACGGTGTTCACGGTGGGCTACGAGGGACGCACGGGCGAAGACCTCATGGCAATCCTCGTGGATGCGGGGGTTCACCATCTGGCCGACATACGCCACAAGCCCGTGTCGCGCAAACCCGACTTTCGCGCCAATGCTTTGAAAGCGCTCTGCGAAGACTCAGGCATTGAATACGGCGCGTGGTCGAACCTGGGCTCGACAGAGACGCAACGCGATAAGCTCCACGCAACCGGCGATATTGATCGGTTTCACAAGACGTTTCGAGCGTACGCCAACCGCTACCTTGACGAGCCGCTGGACAAGCTCGCTCGCGTCGCCAAGCGGAAGTCTGTTGCGCTCCTCTGTTACGAGCGATCTCATGACGATTGCCATCGCAGCACGATCGCCGATTTGATCGCGGACCGTGTGAACGCGTGTGTTACGGCGATCCTGTAGCAATTGGCGGCGCAATCAACAGTCCAATGCGCGTGGCGTAGTCGAGTAATGTGGCGGTCGTACAGACCCTGCTTGCAATCTCCCACGCCCGTCCCACGATTGACTGATCGGGCTGGAGGAGGGCAAGCTGATCTTTGATAGTCTCGATCGCAGCAGATGCTTGGAGCTTGCTCGCGTCGTTAAGTTCGGTTGAGTCGGCCACGGCCTGCCGCAAACGGCTCAGTTCCTCATAAAGGGGCCGGTAGTTCGAATTTACGACACTGCCGTCTCCGAGAACGATGGTAGACCCGCCGGTGGCAGTGATGTTTATTCCAGGGTAACGGCGGCTGCGCGTCATCACACTGCTCGTGCATCGGGCCATTGCGGCGAGAGTCCACGCCTGTACAATGCCCGCGCATTCCGACCGCGCTGTCCGCGGTCGTGCTGCATCATCCATCAACCATTTTTCTCAGGAGATCAGCCATGGTGAATCGAAGCAGGTCGCTTGCCTTGGGGACCATCACATTGGCATCCTTGTTCGCACTGTACGCATCGGTGCGCAGCACGGAGGCCGCGCCCCCGAAGCCGCCCATGGTGGCAAGCTGCGGCACGATCGACGGGATCCCATACCAGGACCTCAATGGAAACACCGTCATCTGCCTGGTGTGGCTCTCCGACCGCGGCGGGACGTACCGCTTCGGCGACATCGAGGACTACAACATCGGCGATCGCGTCTTCGTGCGCGGAACGCCGTGCACCTACTGCACGCCGTTCTGCGGCGGCGCGGTTCCGATCCTCAACGCGATCGATACGCCGTGCCCGTGAGCACTGACGCCGCCTGATGGACTCAACGGGCGAAGGTATTCCTCGATCGTTCAGTGTTCGCCTGAAACGGGTCTTGCAAATCACCAGCTGGTGACCCGACGGAACGCTGTGCGCGGCAGCCGATGGCGGGACGTGTTGCATGACGCCGACAGAGTCGGTTGAGCGCCGTCGTCCTCGTGCGCGGCGTCATCAACATGAAACAAGTCACGAGCAGACCGTCGGCCTGCGATCAGAGTGCGCCGCACGTTCCGGGGCTCGCGGTCGCCGCGGCGACCTTCAGCCCCGGCTACTGACGACAAGCCCTTCGGGCTTTGAAGTCGCCAGGCGATCGCAAAACCATCACCCCAGCCACCGGCTACACACACGGGCGAGACGCCCGTTGCACTGCGCGAAAGCGAAAGCGCGCACAAACGTGACGCTCAGCGCGCTGCGGCGATGGACTTCGCCCAGCCGTCAGGGACAATCTTGAAGAGTCTTGAGGGGGTCAGAAGTCAGAGGTCAGAGGTCAGAGGTCAGAAGTCAGGACTCAGCGACGAGCATCTGCCATCGCAAGCGCGCTCTTTGACAACCCAATATCCCTTCTCTGCGTGTCTCCGTGCCTCAGTGGTGAGTTCCCCCCGTTTCAAACGCCGTGCCAAACCGCGCGCACGAGCGTCACGTTTGCGCGCCAACTCTACGTGCGCCACAAAAAGCGCGCACAAACTAAAAGGGGGTCTCCGCTCGATGACAACCCAGCTTAACAGTTTCTGCCATCACATGGAAACTATCTCCCGCCCCCAAGGGGCCCGATGGGAGAGGGAGTTTGAGATTGGCTCTCGGACCGCCGAACTGTTCCAGTCAATCACGACGCGTGCATGAGCTGCGGCTCGCGCTCGGTCTGCCCCTGAAGCACGACCGAACCCACGACGGGCTCGAAGCGCGCCTGGAAGAAACGCAGATGCTCCGGTTCATAAACCATCTTGAGGCCGACGATGCGCTGCGGATCGGCGTGAAGATCGATGATCGACTCGGCCGTGACGTCCAGGTGCGCTTGCGTATAGACGCGGCGAGGCAGCGTCAACCGAACGAGTTCGAGCGACGGATAAATCTCCTGACCCGTTTCGGGGTCGCGGCCGGCGGACACCGTCCCGCGCTCCATGCCCCGAACGCCCGAGTGAACATACAGCGCAGCGGTCAGCGCCTGCGAGGGGAACTGCTCGCGCGGCAGGTGTGGAAGAAAGCGGGCGGCGTCGATGAATACGCCGTGGCCGCCGATCGGCCGCACGATCGGGACGCCGGCCTCCTGGAGAAGGCGACCGAGGTAGTGCACTTGGCCGACGCGAGCGCGAATGTGGTCGTAATCGATCGACTCTTCAATGCCGATGGCCATCGCTTCGAGATCACGGCCCGCGAGCCCGCCATAGGTGTGCAGTCCTTCGTACACGACGCAGAGGTTGCGGGCACGCTCGGCAAGTTTGTCGTCGTTGACGGCGAGGAACCCGCCGATGTTCACGAGCGCGTCCTTCTTCGCCGACATCGTGCAGCCGTCGGTCTGATCGCAGATTTCCCGGAGAATCTCGGCGATCGACGCGTGTTCGTAGCCCGGCTCGCGCATCTTGATAAAGAAGGCGTTTTCGACAGCGCGGGTCGCGTCGAGATACACCGGGATCGAATGCTCGTGGCACAGCGCGCAGACGGCGCGAATGTTTTCAAGCGAGCATGGCTGGCCGCCGGCCATGTTCACGTTGGTTTCGAGCGAGAGGTAGGGGATGCGCTTCGGGCCGACTTCATCGATCAGCCGCTGCATCTTCGAGAGATCGACGTTGCCCTTGAAGGGATGTTCGCTGGCGGCGTCGTGCGCTTCGTCGATGATGACGTCCACGAAGCGCCCGCCGGCGAGTTCCTGATGGTGCTTGGTGGTGGTGAAGTACATGTTGCCCGGCACGCAGTCGCCGGGCGAAATGCAGAGCTGGCTGAGCAGGTGCTCGGCGCCGCGGCCTTGGTGCGTCGGGATCAGGTGGCGATAGCCATAACGGCGCTGGATGACTTCTTCGAGGTGGTAGAAGTTTCTGGAACCGGCGTAGGCCTCGTCGCCGAGCAGGAGGCCGGCCCACTGCCGATCGCTCATGGCGTTGGTGCCGGAATCGGTCAGCAGGTCGATATAGACGTCTTCGCTGCGCAGGAGAAACGTGTTGAAGCCCGCCGCGGCGATGGCGGCTTGACGCTGCTGCGGCGTCGTCATCCGCAGGTGTTCGATCATCTTGATTTTGTACGGTTCCGCCCAGCTTCGTTTGGTGTGCATTGTCAGTGCTCGTGATTTTCAGGAGTTCTCTAAGGGGGGGGAGGAGGGGCGCTCAGGCTTCGTCGTCCCGATCGCGCAGAACGTGCAGTTGCAGCGCATCGCACAGCGGCCCGGATCGAGCCGGTGCGTTGATGAGCTCGGCGATGGTCACAGCGCCGAAGCTCTCTTCGATGAGCTGCATCGCATCATCGATGCGGCGGTGAAGCGGGCACAGATGTTCGCCATGCGCTTTCAGACCGAGCGGGCAGGCGAGAATGCGTTCGACCGGGTCAACCGCGTCGATGATTTCGAGCACGGTGAGGTCGGAGGGCGATCGCTGGAGGGTGAAGCCGCCCTGGCTGCCGCGCTGGCCCGCGACGATGCCGGCCCGCGCCAGCCGCTGGAGCACCTTGACCAGATAACCGGGGGCCGCACGGGTGCCCTCGGCGATCTCGCGCACCTTATAGGTCTCGCCCGGGCGCTGGCCCAGCCAGACGATCGCACGCAAGCCATATTCACATGCGTCCGATATGAGCTTCACAGCGATCTCCTGAAGAAGTTCGGGGCCGGAGGGCCAGTCGGAACTGGACATACGGTACGGCGCGGGTACAATCAGGTCAAGAGTGCATCAATAGATTGAATCACATTTCGAGTTCCCATCATCCGATCACGCCTCTCACCCCCCTCACCACTCACCCTCACCCTCCCCCCTCAGCCACCTGGAGGAACCCATGACCGCCCACATCCAGACCGTCTCGACCGTTGGCCAGCTCGTCGCCGAGCGCCCCGCCCGCTCGCGCGTCTTCGAATCGCTGAAGATCGACTACTGCTGCGGCGGCAAGCGCTCGCTCGCGGAGGCATGCGAAAAGCGACAACTGGATCCGAACCGCGTGATCGACCTGCTCAACCAGGCCGATGCCGCCGCCGGGAATCTCAATGGTTCGGCGGTCGATGCGGACGCGATGCCGCTTGCGGAGCTGGCCGACCACATCGAGCGGGTGCATCACGATTACCTGCGATCGGAGCTGCCGCGTCTGGACGCGATGACGGAGAAGGTCAGCCGCGTGCACGGCGATCGTGAACCGCGACTGGCGGAGGTTCGCGCGGCGTTCTGCGCGTTCCGCGATGAATTGACCCTCCACATGCAGAAAGAGGAGCGCATCCTGTTCCCGATGATCCGGGAACTGGATCGCGCGATCGAATCGCCACGCTTTCACTGCGGCTCGATCGCCAACCCGATCCGCCAGATGGAACTCGAACACGACCACGCGGGCGATGCGCTGGCGATCATGCGAACCGCGACGGACGACTTTCAACCGCCGGACTGGGCGTGCAACACCTATCGCGCCATGCTCGACGGCCTCGCCCAGTTGGAGCAGGACATGCACCAGCACGTCCACAAGGAGAACAA